>NZ_CADEGP010000084.1 GCF_902826915.1 uncultured Nitrosomonas sp. | reverse complement strand
GCATGAATTCCAATATTTATAGGGTCTCCAAGCGTTTTGCAGGACTGACTAAATATCATCATCGTCTGTGCGCCACCGTACAAAATTGGAGTATGATTAATACAATATTATTGGGAGCTGGGTTTAACTACGTCAGTAAGTGGGCTAGCGCACATTCACAATAAACAATTCCTGCAATAATTTAACTACGATTGTTAAGTAAAATTAAGAAAAGCTTAAGAAATCGTTTAGTTAGGATATCCATTAAAGCGTTTGAATTTAAAATGCCTGGGGGTATTTGTCTTTGTTAATTTATTTAGGAGAGTTTTATCATGACACAACTCAACAACCGCTTCTTGACTTTTATTTTATCTATTCTGATGGTTTTTTTCTTAAGCGCTAACTCCGCTCATGCAGGTGAAGCCGCAAGTGAAGCCGGAGAATATATTGATGACACCGTCATTACAGCAAAAGTCAAAGCGGAAATTTTTAATGAACCCACACTAAAGACCTTTGAAATCAGTGTCGAGACTACGAAAAGTGTTGTTAATCTGAGTGGTTCAGTCAGCAGCCAAGCCGACATCGACCGAGCAGTTGAGATTACACGCAGGGTTAGTGGCGTGACCGCCGTTGAGAACAATATGAGCGTTAAATAAGTAATTACTGCATTGACTAACCGTCAATGCAGTAAGACCAAATTCGTCAGTGCGCGGCTTTAAATTCATCATATTAGAGCCTAGCAGTCGCTTTCTTCCTAAAAAACTACCTTAGTGGATCACGAAAACCCTTTTTTGAAATAGCGCCCATCATCTATGATTTAATTCGACGACTATCAACACTATACGCACCTGCGCCATGAACCACCAGCAACATGAGTCCGCCAGTTATAGCAATGTTCTTCATAAACATGATCATCTGGATTTGATCGGAAATGTTATTGTGAAAAATTACCGCAGCCACGAGAGTAAACGCAGCCAATATCATCGATGCCAGCTTGGTTTGCCAGCCCAGCACAATGGCTAATCCACCCAATACTTCAAGAGCTATCACCAGCGGCAATAACATGCCCGGTACCCCCATCGCATCCATATAACCTTGCGTGCCTTCGTATCCACTGATCTTGAGAAGGCCAGAAATCAAAAAGATCTGCCCAAGGAATATTCGCGCAACCAATTGACTGATTCTATTCATTTGTATCTCCTTATAATTGATTAATGATTTTACTGATCGCGCTTGATCCAGGCACGATCACGCACAAAATTATTCGTTTGAAAATCTCGCATTGCCTGATCAATTTGCTCACGGGTATTCATCACAAATGGGCCATATCGGGCAATCGGCTCATGAATCGGTTTACCGCTGATGACGATCAATCGCGCCTCTTTTTTCCCCGCGGCAAAGTTGAATGAATGGTCATCAGGATCCAGAATAACAAGGGAGTGCAGCGGTACAATTTGTTCATTGAGTTTCCCGTCTCCTTCAAATACATAGAGCAAACTATTATTGCCGGTTGGCAAGTGATGCTGAAAACGCTTTCCAGGTTTTACTTGTACGTCAAAATAAGTCACCTCGGTGAGGTTATCCATAATCGGCGCTTGTGTATCGGCAAAGCGGCCGATCAAAACTTTCAACGTATAATCTGGAGTCTGCACGACAGGAAAAGCTTCTGCGGAATATTCCTGATATTCAGGATGATCCATTTTGTTGGCTGCGGGCAGGTTGATCCACAATTGAAATCCGCGCAATAAGCCATTTTCCTGCTTTGGCATTTCGGAATGAATAACGCCACTGGCAGCTTTCATCCACTGAGCAGTACCGGGTCCCAAGTCACCACTATTGCCCATACTATCCTGGTGTACCATATGACCATTAATAATATACGTAAATGTAGTGAACCCGCGATGCGGATGAGCCGGAAATCCGGCACTATAATCATCCGGATTATTACTGCTAATATGATCCAGGAGCAGGAACGGATCGTAATCGCGTAGCACTGGAGTGCCGATCGTACGGTATACGGTAACACCGGCACCTTCCGGCACGGCCACTGCTGGGATTACTCGTGAAGAATTCACTATTGCATCCATTATTTTCTCCTTTTCGGTAAAAATTGTTAGGTCATAGCTCAGGGAGCATTATCATCGTTGCGGCAATAAGAATAAATAGCCATAATTAGAAATTACTGTTCCTATATCAGCAACAATCAATTAAAAATGGATCGATTTGAAAATATGAATGCGTTTGTGCGCGTTGTTGAAGCCGGCAGCATTAGCGCTGCTGCAGACCGCATGGATGTGGCAAAATCAATGGTTAGTCGACGTTTGAAAGAGCTCGAACAACACCTCGGCGTGGAATTGTTTCATCGCACAACGCGGCAAATGAATTTGACCGATAGCGGGCGTGCTTTTTATCAACAATCCGTGCGTATACTTGCCGACATCCTCGAAGCCGAACATGCCACTTCGCAATTTCACGGCGCTTTAAGAGGCAGCCTAAAAATCGCACTGCCGCTGAGTTTTGGGTTGATGCACTTGGGACCTGCCATCAGCGAGTTTATGCAAGCCCATCCGGAAATCACATTTGATTTAGATTTTAATGATCGACAGGTCGATATATTGACCGAAGGCTTTGATCTGGCTATTCGCATTGCCAGCTTATCAGACTCCAGTCTGATCGCGCGCCGTCTTGCCCCTATTCAAGCCATTATGTGCGCGAGTCCGGCTTATCTCGAACACATGGGTGAACCACAATCGCCGGAAGAACTTATTAGTCACCGATGTCTGGTTTACAACTTGATCAGTAATTTTGAAAACTGGAACTTGTACGATATCCAAGGTCAGCTGATCAAAACCAAAATAATGCCCTACTTAAAAGCCAGCAATGGTGAATTTCTTCGCGATGCCGCTGTTGATGGCTTGGGTATCATACTAATGCCCACATTTATCGTGCATAGAGAAATTGAAAGCGGTGCGTTGAAACCACTACTGACTGAGTACAAACCTTCATCACTCGCCGCCTATGCTATTTATCCGCAAACTCGCCACCTTTCTCAGCGAGTTAGAGCGTTTGTAGAATTTCTAATCAAGCGATTTGAAGGATCGCCCTATTGGGATTTATGTTTGAAAAATTTAAACAACGCATCTGAAAATTCTATTAAGTAAGACCTATAATTTACCCAGATTATTTATTCTTGCGTGATAAAATTAATACCAACAAGAAAATCGATTACTTCAGCTCAATACACTAATCAATCACAGCTCATCTTCAATGATACAACTCACCATTAATGGACAACCGCAACAATTTGAATCACCGATTAACGTAATGCAGCTAGTCGACCATCTTGCATTGCACAATAAACGCATTGCTATTGAGCGCAATGGCGAAATTATTCCACGCAGCCAATTTTCGGAACAACTGCTGGTTCATGGGGATCAGTTGGAAGTAGTTGTGGCTGTCGGTGGCGGTTAGACATCATTTTTACAAATAACCTTTGATAAAAAAAGAATTTCATGGATAACTTAGTTATTGCCGGTAAAACGTACACTTCCCGCTTGCTGGTCGGCACGGGGAAATACAAAGACTTCAACGAAACACGCGCAGCCGTTGAAACCAGCGGCGCAGAAATCATCACGGTCGCGATCCGACGCACGAATATCGGGCAAAATGCTAACGAACCGAATCTGCTGGAAGTTCTGCCCCCCTCCCAATACACTTTATTACCCAACACTGCGGGCTGTTATACCCTTGATGATGCAGTGCGTACACTGCGTCTGGCGCGTGAATTACTGGATGGTCACAGCCTGGTCAAGCTGGAGGTTCTGGGTGATCCGAAAACACTGTATCCGAACATGGTGGAAACTCTCAAAGCCGCAGAAATCCTGATCAAGGAAGATTTCCAAGTGATGGTGTATACCTCGGATGATCCGATCATTGCCAAACAATTGGAAGACATGGGTTGCGTCGCCGTGATGCCGCTGGCTTCATTAATTGGCTCCGGCATGGGCATTCTGAATCCATGGAATCTGCAGATTATCATCGACAATGCCAAAATCCCGGTGTTGGTCGATGCGGGTGTCGGCACAGCATCCGATGCCACGATTGCGATGGAACTGGGTTGCGATGGCGTACTGATGAACACAGCCATTGCCGCAGCCCAAAACCCGATATTAATGGCATCCGCCATGCGCAAAGCTGTTGAAGCCGGACGTGAAGCTTATCTGGCCGGACGCATGGCAAAGAAACTCTACAGCGCCAGCCCCAGCTCGCCCACGGAAGGCATCATCGCTCAAACAGAAAAAATCACAAAAAGATCGGCAAGCAACAAGCCCCGCTAATCTAGGGCCTGCTGCCGCCAAGCCATCAGCCTATGCAACAAACTATTCGCAGCTTTGTTCTTCGTCAAGGACGCCTATCCAATGCACAACGTCGGGCATGTGAAACATTGCTGCCGCGGTATGGCATCCCATTCAGCGAAAATTTATTGAATCTGAATCATATTTTTGGCCGCCAATCGCCTAAAATTTTGGAAATTGGATTCGGCATGGGAGAAAGCACCGCAACAATTGCACAGGCGCATCCTGAAAATGATTATCTCGGCATTGAAGTGCATACGCCTGGTGTAGGTAGCCTGCTGAATCAAATCGAACAACTCGAATTACCGAATTTGCGCATTATTCAACATGATGCTGTAGAAGTTTTGCAACACATGTTAACGACTGAATGCCTAGATGGCATTCACATCTTTTTTCCCGATCCCTGGCCAAAAGCCAGGCACCATAAGCGCAGACTAATCCAGCCTGCTCTGGTCTCCCGCCTAAGTGCGCATTTGAAATCAGGAGGCTATATTCATGTAGCCACCGATTGGGAAGATTACGCCGTACAAATTCTGCACGTTTTGAACCAGGAACCACAGCTCATCAATACCGCAACTGATTATGCGCCACGCCCGGAATACCGGCCACTGACTAAGTTCGAACAAAGAGGGCTGAAACTCGGGCATGGCGTTTGGGATTTGATATTTCTGAAAAGCTGAATGCCCTATTGCAGCATTCAGTAGAACATATTCTATGCGATTTTTGTTCTGAGGCAGAAAGTTAACCCACGAAAATATGCCTTAGCATCAGCTACAATAGATGCTTACCAAAATAGCAATTCTGCCTATGTTCTATGACTATGTACATGCGGCATGGCAAAACCAATGAAAATCACCATCTAATATTTTTATCTGAGAAATATTCATGGTCTCTAAAACCAGTTCTTCACTTTTCAGCATGGGCATATTCGCTGTTATGTGCTCCAGCGTATTTGGTGAGATGTCCTGTCGGTTAGATGCACAACAGGGAATTGGTGCATTGGGCCGAATAGAACCGTATTCCCGTGTAATAAAAGTGTCTCATAATGCGGGACCCGAAGGAACACGTGTGGAACGACTGTTTTTTCAGGAAACCAATTCAGCCAAAGCAGGAGAGAAATTAGCCATTCTCTCGGAACACGTTAAGAGAAAAGCTGAAGTTGAAGCAGCTAAAATGCGGATCAAGGTATTCGAAGCGCAACGAGATCTGGAGCAGATCAGATTAGCTTTCAACAAAAGAGAACATGTGCGTCATCAATCACTTGAATTAAGCTCTGCGGTCAGTATCTCTCTTGCGGATGCTAAACAACTGGCATTTGAACAATCTGCGGCGAACCTTAAACGATTGTCGGCTGAAATTACGCGTGCGCAATCTGAACTGAATGTCGCTCAAGCAGAACTGGAAAATACGTTGATCTACGCACCGATTACTGGCACGATTATGAAAATATTCACCCGGCCTGGTGAGCGAATCGGTGATAACGGACTGTTGGAAATGGCAGATTTATCCCAGCTTGATGTGGTTGCAGAAGTCTATGAATCAGAGTTGCTGCAAGTGAAAATAGGTCAGCAAGGATGTATCACTGCTACCGGTTTCAAGCGGAGTTACAGCGCACGAGTCAGGGAACTGGGTTTCCAAGTCAGGAAGAATGATTTGAACGATACCGACCCATTGGCAGATCGAGACAATCGCATTATCGAAGTGCGGCTTACTTTAGAGCCGGAAGCGGCAGCTGACTTACGGCACCAAATTTTTCGCCAAGTTAAGGTGCGGATAACTCCGTGAACCGGTTTGGCTGGCTGTATTTTCCCGCACGCCTGGCTTGGCGGCAGCTTGTTTTTGATCGAACTAAACTGGTAGCGGCTATTTGCGGTGTATTGTTTGCTTGCGTACTGGTGTTCATGCAACTGGGATTCAAAGATACGTTATACGCCAGCGCAGCTTCTGCTCCATTAAAACTGGATGGCGATTTGTTTTTGATGCACAAGCAAAGCGAAGCCATGTGGCGCCCCATTCAATTTAAACGCAGTGAACTTATGCGTGTACTGGGAAACCCTGCGGTTGCTGAAGCTTATCCTTTGTATTTGGGACTCGCGCCGCTTAAAAATATTCAAACTCAGGCTAAGCGAACCTTGATGGTCTATGGCTTTGATCCGGATTCCCTGATGTTCAATGTTGATTCGGCCAGAAACAAGCATATCGAATTAAGACTAAAAGATACGGTACTATTCGACGAATACTCGCGCCCTGAATTCGGGCCGGTCCGTCAGTTGCTGGAAGCGGGCCGGAATATGACAGAAATCAATGACTATAAAGTCACTATCATCGGATTGTTCCAGCTGGGCGTGTCTTTTGCCGCCGATGGTAACGTGGTAACCAGCGACTTGAATTTCATGCGTATTTTCCCCAGAAGAAATCTCGATGATATCGATATGGGAATGATTAGGCTAAATCCTGGAGCATCGGTCGAACATGTACAAGCCGAGCTTAAAAGCTATCTCAATGAATTCGTCAATGTGTTTACTTATGAAGAATTGTTGCGTCACGAGAAGGATTACTGGGCCAATACGGCGCCGATAGGATTCATTTTTGGTTTTGGTACCGTTATGGGCTGGGTCGTTGGCTTGGTCATTGTTTATCAGATTCTTTTTACCGACATTGCCAATCATCGCAATGAATTCGCCACATTGAAAGCCATGGGATACGAACAGGGTTATTTTGTCCGTGTGGTATTTGCTTCAGCATCCTTTCTGGCGGTGTTGGGATTTATTCCCGGTTATCTGCTTTCTCTGGGATTATACAACTTGGCGGAATCACAAATGTACATGCCTATGCCGATGCTTATCAGTAAAGTCATCACCGTGTTTATGTTTATCCTTTCCATGTGCTTTATGGCTGGGTTACTCGCCATACGCAAGTTAAAAGACGCCGATCCAGCCGACATGTTCTGATGTCAAACGTGATTGAAGTTGATCATCTAAATTTTAGTTTTGGTAGTGGTACTTTAACGCAGCCGGTGCTAAAGGACGTGACAATTTCGCTTGAAGAAGGTGAAATAGTTCTGATAACCGGGCCTTCCGGTTCGGGCAAAACAACCTTTCTTACCATTATCGGCGGTCTACGTCAGGCTTTACACGGTAGCGTGAAGGTGCTGGGGCACCAGTTTATTAACAGCAATGAACAGATTAAAGTAAAAACTCGCCAACAGATTGGCTATATTTTCCAGCAGCATAATTTGCTTAAATCCCTTACTGCGTTGCAAAACGTCTGCATGACCTTAGAGATTAACACCACGATGACTGAACAGCAAAGATATGATCGAGCCGCAGAAATGCTGATCGCCGTGGGACTTGGCGATCGGCTGAATTACAAACCAGATCAGCTTTCCGGCGGGCAGCGACAGCGCGTTTCCATCGCCAGAGCACTGGTCGGACAACCTAAAATCATCTTGGCTGATGAACCCACAGCTTCCTTGGATAAGCAAAGCGGTTACGAAGCCGTCAGTCTCCTGAAGTGCTTAGCCAAGGAATCACAAACTACCATTTTGTTGGTAACGCATGATTATCGTATTCTGGATATTGCTGATCGAGTGGTCGAATTAGAAGATGGGATGATTAAGTAGAAGGAAAGTTACCAATTATCCTTAACGACTCATTCATAACGGTCTAGACTTAAAATAGTCTTCCTAATAATACAGAAGGTGATACTAATGCGCTGATTGATTTAAGCTTGTCATTTCGACTGATTTGATTAGAGTTACGATTTACTACCCGGTTAGGATCGCACCACCAAGCATCCGATTCCTTGTCGCGTTAAACTTTGGCACGCGCTACGCGCTTGTTCTTCCTGCAATCCTACTAGTCTTGCCCGATACAGTCTGCGGTTACTGATTTCCACTTCGGATACCGTTATTTCGCCGGGTATCCAGCGAGCAACCGCTTGAGCATGCGCACGAGCTCGATCGGGTTCATGATAAGAACCAACTTGCACAGCCCAATCGCCATTCGTCTGCAATGCAACTTTCTGTGGTTGCGCCGGTTGTGCGCTGGCTACCGGTGGGAAAACATAGTGCTTAACGATAGGTTCAGGCACTTTCTGTTGCTCTGGGTATGGCTTCAATGCAGGAGTAGGCGCATTCACTTTTGCGACTGTGACCGCTACCTCACTGATATTTCTGTTATTTTTCGCCACCTGGGTTACGTGGTTTCCTTGATTAAAACTGCGGTCGATCAACCGCGCCATGTGTTGATCGCGAGTAGCGGCAGTGTTTCCTCCCATCACCACGGCAACTACACGACGATTGCCACGTCTGGCAGAAGTGGCCACATTAAATCCAGATGCGCGGATAAAACCAGTTTTCAAGCCATCCACACCTGCGGTGTTTCGCACCATACGATTGTGACTGTTATAAGTGATACCTTTATAGCTGAATGATTGTGTGGAAAAATAATGATAATATTTAGGAAAGTCCTTCATCAGCCGGGTTGAGAGGGTCACCATATCTCGCGCTGTAGTTTTCTGCTCACTATTAGGTAATCCGGAAGCATTGCGGAATGTGGTTGCACGCATACCCAATTTACGTGCCTTATCGGTCATCATACGGCCAAAATTGGCTTCAGTTTTGCCAAGTGCCTCCGCGACTACTGTCGCCACATCGTTGGCCGAACGCACTATCAACGCAGGAATTGCTTCACGCACACTAATGCTATCCCCTGCGCGGAGTCCAATATTAGTTTGTGGCATTCCCGCTGCATGAGTTGATACTGGCATGCGCGTATCCACTGTCATCTTGCGTTGTTCCATTGCTTCAAACAGCATGTAAAGCGTCATCATTTTTGTCAAAGAAGCCGGATAACGACTCGCATCAGCACTGGATTCATGCAGCACCGCACCCGTATCAGCATCAATGACGATAGATGAATAACGAGGATTAGCCAGTGCAGAACCTGACAGAATTAGCAACAACAAAAATACACCAAGAACATACATCCCTGCAGTAATATCGCGTTTCAAAGTCAACATAAAATCACCCTTTTTGGATTGATGGCGACCAACATGCAATGATATTTTCTTCACTTTTTGTATTTCTCATCAGTTTTCTCATCATTTCTGTAGTTATATTTACAATCGTCAATGCTTATATAGGTAACAGAAAAATAAGTTCAGTTATTTTTCTTAATATATTCGTATTGTAAAGTTATTTTTCTTTCTCAAAGTGAACAATAAATAGCATATTTCCCCCTTATCTACAAAGCATTTTAACAATCCAGATTACACTGAACAAAATATAATCTCACGACTACAAGTCTTATTTCCTGTTTTCTGGTGACTCTCGAGAATATGAAATTTTAAATAATCGCAATTAATCACGTGCTTTCCTATTTCTCCAGAAACAAAAGCTCTATCGCAAACGGCAAAATTTGCCGGTCTTGCTGTTTAAACGATATAAAAAAACAAATAAAAAGACTCCTCTGCAGTCAGCATATAGCTTGAAATAGATTGGCATGATCATTGCTATCATTTTCCGGCAACTCATTATCAATCGATAACGCTAAAATTCAGGAATCTTTATGCAAAATAAATTTGAGAGCTTGGAACTCGGCCAATTCATTCCATTGCATTACCATCATAATATGCTGAACGACAATATCCGAATGAAAGGCTTCAAAGAGGCGATTAATTTGGTAGTCAAACCCGGCGCAAAGGTTCTGGAGCTTGGTGGCGGAACTGGCGTGCAATCCTTTTTTGCTGCTCAAAAAGCACAGAAGGTCTTTTGCGTAGAACGCAATCCGGAACTGGCAGATGCTGCCCGCAGCCTTCTTGCGCAAAACACAAACGGAGACAAAGTTGAGGTGATCCAGGCTGATGCGCTGCATTACTTGCCGCCGGAACCTGTCGATGTCGTTATCTGCGAAATGCTGCATACGGGCTTATTACGCGAAAAACAGATGCCTGTAATTGACTCATTTAAAAAACGTTACTTAAAAAAATTTGGTGGCCCATTACCTATCTTCGTGCCAGAGGCTAGTATTCAGGCTATCCAACCGATAGAACAAAACTTCCATTTCGAAGGTTTCAACGCACCCACGATATTATTTCAAGATCCCTGCGCAATACAGAAAAGAAGCAAAAGCCTCGCAGACCCTAAAGTATTTCAATTGCTGGTTTATGCTGAACCATTTGATCAAACTTGTCATTGGGATGGAGAGATCGCCCTTGCTCAGAATGGTCAACTCAATGCGTTACGGCTCATTACTAAAAATATACTGGCCATTAATATGCTTACGGGCAGCACCATCGATTGGCATACTCAATACATCATTCTTCCATTACCCAAACCACTTTCGGTATCCGCTGGCGACCAGATTTCTATTCGTTTCCGTTATCAGGGTGGAGCTCCTCTGAATGCGTTGTCGAATTCACTGGAAATTAGCCTGATAAGTAAGCAGACCCCGGTTTCACAATTAGCGCTCGAAGCTTTAAATTATTCACCAGATTTTCAGTCAACTATTTCCAGTCAAGCCGGTGGCTTATAATTAGAGCTTACTCAGAAATTCAGCAATCAGATATGCACTGCTAAATAAGAAT
>NZ_CADEGP010000083.1 GCF_902826915.1 uncultured Nitrosomonas sp. | reverse complement strand
CCCAAAACCGCTCGATTAGCCCTTGGTGTGCGGTGAATTAATCAGTGTTTCCTTAATTCCTTGAGACTGTAGCCGTAACGTTTTGCTGCAGTCCGATTCGCAACGAGAATCCAGCCTTTCGTATCAATGCTAAAAATAGCATCAAGGCTTGTGTTGAAAATTGTTCGGAAATTTATATCAGCAAATCCTGATGTGCTTCTTTTCATTTGAACCTTCTCGAACACTTTAGAACGACATGTTATAACTCTACCAGCTTTTCTATCAGCTGTAATTTGCGCATGCAATCCCCAATGTATTTGGCTAGCATTTTAAATCAGCAATAAGAGTGTTTGTTGTCAATAAAAGGAGAGGATCATTTTTGGAGAGCGTAATTTTTTTGGTGTTGGTGTTGGTGTGTGGAAGGATTTCTTGATGTAAAGCAATGGCATTTATACGGGCAGTGTATGAAGCCTTGCCGTCGATGCTGATGGTAGGAAACGTAAGAAAATGCAAATTAAAGATGCGTCTTAATTAGATTCATGGGGGCTGCGGTTCGTGAGTACTGATATCATTTCATGAATACAAAAGATGCTCAACGACAGCGAGGACGTTGAGCATCTTTATAATATAGAAGTCACTTGTTTTGCTTTAGTTTTGACTAATAAGCACCTTTTCTAGTACCTTCTTCATCTGGCTTTGCTGAGGTAGCTTCACGTGCGCCATCCTCGCGCGGCCCCCCTGATGTAACATCCCGTTTTTCGGAAGCGTTTTGATGTTCTTTATTGCCATCACCTTTCTTGCTGGATGAGGGATTGGGTTGTACTTGCTTAGGTGAATTCTGTTTATCATCAATTTTATTTTGAGTTTGAGAATAATCAGCAAATACGTGCATGCTTGTTAATAAAAATGCCGCACTAATAATAAGCGCCAGTGTTGATTTTTTTCCTTGAATCATAATATTGCTCCTTTCTGATTAATAGGATTTTTATAGTGCGTCAAATTCTTTTTTCCGTCTGTGCGCCACCTCACAAACAGGCATAATTTATGCCAGAGTAAAATTTATACGTTGGTATTTTCTAAAAAGCCACATTGCTTAGTTAGATTCTAAGTGTGAAATGATTAAATGTTGGCTATCGTACATACAGATTCTTGTTCAACAGATAATTTAAAAAATGATGATGAGGAAAATAGCTCATTGTTCTGATCATCACGTAAATTAAAACTTATTAAGGAGAATTAATTATGAACTGGGATCAAATCAAAGGAAATTGGACACAAGTTAAAGGTAAGGCGCAACAACAATGGGGTAAATTGACTAATGATGACCTGGACGTTATCGAAGGCAGACGTGAGGAATTTGTAGGTAAAGTCCAAGAAAGATATGGAATTGCAAAAGAGGAGGCTGAAAAACAAGTTGATGATTTTTGTAAAAAATGTGACTAACTGAGTTAGTTATGTACCGACCCGATTACAGAGTTTAAGGTTTTATTAGCTTGTAATCGGGAAAATTAAATTCACGGGTAATGTTACCTCCTCAGCTATCAGGGCTCCGTATTAACAGCAATATCTTCTCGCAACCAAATCAAGCAAATCTGTTGGCTTAGAGATCTTCCAGTACTTCGCAAGCCTTTTCTTTAATTGGATATTTATTTCCGATATTTCGCCTCGTTTTCTCAGAGCTGCTTTCAGTGTGATCATTTTTCTCATCATCATTTTTGTTTGTAGTTTGCTTCGAATGACAATGAATCGAAGCTGTCTCTGAGTCGATCAGAGAGTTTTGTATAACTAGGCGCTTTGTGTGTGATCGCACATACCAGCGAAAATTCCTGCTGTAGTATGACCTTTGTAACGCTTCAAGTGCGTGACACAATCGGTGCAGAAGCACTAATACTTCTGAACATACATTTCCAGGTTGAAGTGCTGAGTTAATGTACTAATCTGGAACCCTAAAAAAGGAGAAATCTTATGATAAATTTGGCGATTACTTTCTTAGTCATAGCAATAATTGCAGCCCTACTAGGCATTACCGGTGTCGCAGGCATAGCTATGGAAATGGCGTGGATTTTATTTGTTATCGGCGTTATTTTAGCAATTGTATTCTGGGTGCTAGGTCGACGTCCGCCGCCTGTATGACTCTGAAATTGTGATAAATCAGTGGATAGAAATGTAATTTTCTATAAGCAATTAAAAGTATTAATTTTGCAAGTGTATTTAGCACAAGTTAGAAACATAATTTCAATAAAAGGAGTTTTACTATGAATTGGGACCAAGTCAAAGGAAACTGGGCACAAGTTAAAGGCAAAGCGCAGCAGCAATGGGGCGAGTTAACTAATGATGACCTGGATATTATCGAAGGAAAACGTGAAGAGCTGGTTGGCAGAATTCAGGAAAGATACGGCATTGCCAAAGAAGAAGCAGAAAAGCAAGTTGATGATTTTTGCAAAAAAAATTGAAATAAGTATTCTTATAAGATGGAGATTTGAAATGAATAATTTAATCAAAACAATTTTGGCTTTAAGTGCTTTTCTATTAATTATTGCTTCACCCCAAGGTTATTCGCAAAGTGCGGTTCAAAGAATGGATGATGCAGAAACGCGGGCTGACCGATTGGAAGATAAAGCTGATCAGATAAGAGAAGCCGATGAGGATGCAAAAGAAGAAATGGAAGAGTTGCGCGACAATCAAGCCGACAGAATGGAGGATCGCGCGGATCAGCTTAGAGAGTCGTCCGAAGATCAAGCCGATAGAATCGAAGATCGTGCAGATAAAATCAGGGACGGTTATTAATTATATAGTTGCAATGTAACTAGCCCGGACTTAAACTCGAATCTAAATTGATAGCTATCAATTTAGATTCGAGCCGAACCCAACGCGGGTTTAGTATAAAACAAACAAAATAGGGGGGTAGTCATGAGCATGAAAGAGGCTTACGAAAAGAAACTACAAGCGCAGCTGGATGAATGTGCTGCAGAGATCGATAAACTCAAGGCAAAGGCAGCTAAAGCAGAAGCTGATGCGCAAATTGAATATTACAAACAAATCGAAGAGCTGAAATCCAAGCAAGCGACCGTGAATGGGAAACTTTCTGAACTCAAGGATGCCAGTGAGGATGCCTGGGAAGATCTCAAGGCTGGTGCTGAGAGTGCGTGGGATTCTCTAAGCGGCGCGCTAAAATCGGCCGCTTCCAGATTTAAGTGATATTTTTGCAGAAGTCTCTGGAAACGATTTTCACATTAACCTGTTTTTAAAATAATAAGTAATTTGACTTTATATGAGGTGCATTACATGAATAAAATAATTTTATCAGCTTTTCTGATTGTGGCGTCCTTAATGCTTGCAGGCTGTGAACAAAAAGGCCCTGCCGAGCAAGCAGGTGAGAAAATAGACCGAGGCGTGGAAAATACCAAAGATACAGTGAGTGATGCTATTGAGGATGCTGGTGATAAGATTGAAGATGCCACTGATCGTTATTAACAATAAATAATAGCTCCATGTTGATTCAAATTTATCACAGGAAATTTTATCGCTTACTATTTTTCTTGTTTTAACTATAAGATTATATGAATAAAATTGAAATTGAACAATCAAAAGATAAGCTGAATCGACTAGCCTGGCTATTAGACAGCACTTTCCGCATTCCAGGAACACAAATACGATTTGGTCTTGATGGACTCATTGGATTGGTTCCCGGAATCGGGGATGCTGCAGGGGCGGTAATTTCCAGTCATATTCTGACACAAGCCGCTCAAATGGGTGTTCCCAAGTCAATTCTTCTGAAAATGGCTTTTAATATAGGATTGGATGCAATTTTAGGAATAATTCCTGTTTTAGGAGATGTCTCGGATTTCATGTGGAAAGCCAATCAGCGTAATGTTGAACTGCTTAATGATTATCTCGATCAACCAGAAAAAACAGTAACGCACAGTCGTTTTTTTGTTGCAATAATGGGGCTTGTGGTATTTAGCGGGGTGGTTTTTATCAGTATATTAGGTTTTCTTTTGATACGCTGGCTTTGGTTGTCAGTCGAAGGAAATTGATAGATAAAAAAATTTCCACTCTCATTGATCTTGTTTGCCGCTGTCTAAAATTGCTTCTGATGCTTCAGAAATCTGAGATAAATGCAGGTATGATTAACTGCTAAACCATTAGCAATCCATTTTGTAACCTCATGACCCATAAAAGAAGAAACAGGAGACCTTGTGTTTGAATGGCTGACAAGCCCTGAAGCTTGGATCGCGTTAGGTACACTAACCGCGTTGGAAATTGTTCTGGGAATCGACAATATTATCTTTATTTCCATTCTTGTTGGACGGCTTCCTGAGAAGCAACGAGCTTTTGCCAGAAGAATGGGGCTTGGCCTCGCCATGATAGCACGCTTAGCATTGCTATTTTCAATTTCCTGGGTTATGGGATTAACCGAACCATGGGTCACGGTGTTTGCTTATGCGATTTCAGGGCGTGACGTGATTCTGGTCGGGGGCGGCTTATTTCTAATTGCTAAAGCGACACATGAGATCCACAATAGTCTGGAAGGAGTGGAGGAGCAGGGACCTAATGTGGTAGTTTCCAGCATAGGGATGGTTTTGCTTCAAATTGCAATTTTGGATATTGTGTTTTCACTGGACTCAGTCATTACGGCAGTGGGATTAGTTGATGAAGTTTCTCTCATGGCGATTGCCATCATTTTGGCAGTAATGGTGATGCTGGTGGCGGCGAAAACGATTGGCGATTTTGTAGATGAGCATCCTACGGTCAAGATACTGGCGCTTTCTTTTCTTATTTTGGTGGGTGTTACACTTATGGTGGAAGGGTTTGGCGTGCATGTGCCGAAGGGTTACATTTATTTTGCGATGGCTTTCTCCGTTACAGTAGAAATGCTCAATCTTCGCATGCGAAAAAAACGAGCCGAGCCGATCAAACTTTACAAAAAGATTTCTGAGTAGCAGGTAGATTAGCGCGGTGATTCATTGCTATTTGCTATTTGTGTGACATCGCACATACCACATAACTGATTCCTGTAATACTTTAGCCAGTCAAAAATTCTTTTGCTTCATGTCTGAATAGTGCTAGGTGATTGCAGGCCAATAAATCGTAGTTAGTTCGAGCAACCATTCTATTCTTATATGAGGCTGCTATGCGTTCATTGTCTTTCCGCTCAATCTTTCTAAATCTTGCGGTATTTCTATCATCTCTAATGTTTCTTGCTGCTTGCAATGCCCCATCGGAAAGTTTAGTGGCGGAGACAGCGCTTACCAGCAATCAATTGGCGCCAGGCAGTGATATCGAATATGACGCAGAGCTTGGTGAGTCGCTCTGGCCAGATGAGCAAGCTGCAACGCTGGCTATTAAGGAGAGTATTGAGCAAACGATCAGGTCGCGTTATTCAAACAATCTTCCCGCGCTTCGTCATGTCCATTCCAAAGCGCACGGCTGTGTGCTGGCGGATTTTAGAGTTAATGGAACGCTTCAGGACGAACATCAGCACGGTGTCTTCCGGGCCGGCGCACATTATAAGGCCTGGATTCGTTTTTCAAATAGCGACAGCGATCCATCACGTGAAGACAAAGAAGGTGATGGGCGAGGTATGTCAATAAAATTGATGGGAATTCCCGGAGAAAAACTTCTGTCGGATGAGAGCAGCACACAAGATTTCTTAATGATTACTCATCCTGTATTTTTCATCAATGATCCGCAAAAATATTTAAGCCTCATTCAGTCGCTCAGCAGCTCAAATCTTTTGCGTCAATTGTCTGCGCCTCTCTCACTTGGCATTGAGGGATCAATCATCGCAGTAAAGATCAACAGTAAAAAGATTGCCAATCCACTCTATACGCGTTACTGGTCGGCGGTGCCTTATCAACTTGGCTCAGGATCAAACCGCCGTGCAATGAAATTTTCAGCTAGGCCTTGTAGTCAGGTGGGCAACATTCCCGATGAAGCGCAGTTTCAAGATCCTAATTATCTGCGCACGGCAATGAAGCAACATCTCAGCACCAATGATGCTTGTTTTGAATTTTTGATTCAGACGCGAGATATCGGTTCAGTAGAGGAGGATAAGCTTAGTGTCGAGATGGCCACAAGTGAGTGGGAGGAAAGCATGGCACCTTTTTTTCAGGTTGCAACTATTACGATTCCCCGACAAAATTTCGATAAGCCGGGGCAGCATAAATTCTGCGAAAATATTTCGTATACGCCTTGGCATACTGTACCTGAGCATCGCCCACTCGGTGGAGTCAATCGAATCCGGAAGGTCGTTTATACGTCTATTGCTAATCTTAGGCACAACATGAACGGCGTCAGATCTATCGAACCAACAGGCAATGAGAGTTTTTAAAATCAGGAACTATTGCAGTTGATGAAGAATTCGTTTGTACTTCTTAATGCTATGGTTTCATTGTGAGTCGGAGATTGCAGTGGCAAATAGTAATATGGGGGTAAGCCAAGGAGAGTCTAGGATGAGTACAAAGGAATATGTTTTGCAATTTGCCCGGTTAGCTGTAATTGCTATTCTGCTCATTGGTTGTTACCAGATTCTCCATCCGTTTATTCCCGCTATCGTGTTCGCAATGGTGGTATGTATATCGACTTGGCCGATTTATCTGCGGCTGCGCGAAGCATTGAGGGGGAATACTACGCTGGCATCACTATTGATGATAGCGGGGATGATAATGCTCGTGATCATTCCATCAACATTGCTTACTTTTAGTTTGGCAGAGAATGTTACGGCCATAATTGACGCGGTCAAAGTGTTCATGCAACAAGGTTCGATTGAGCCTCCTGCATGGCTTAAAGACACTCCCTTCATTGGTGAGCAACTCATCCGGTATTGGCAAGGACTCATGTCTGGAGGGAAAGAAGTCGGTATATTGCTTACAGGATCACTTGAGCCGATTAAGAATTTTCTCCTTAATCTGGGTAATGTAATTGGCAAGAGCTTGCTGCAAATGGTTTTTGCCGCGTTTATTGGGTTTTTTTTCTATCGAGATGGCGAGGTGCTGGTGCAAATGTTGCATAACGGTGTCTCGAAACTGCTGGATGGCAATCTTGGCGCAGAGCCGTTAGAACAAATTCACAATACCGTTACGGGAGTTGTGTATGGTATTTTTGGTTCAGCTTTAGCACAGGCTATTGCGGCCATGATCGGATTTCTCATCGCTGGCTTATCAGGTTCGAGTGCATTTCTGCTCGGTGCTGCCACTTTCTTTCTATCAGTAATTCCCATGGGACCATCCTTGATATGGGGCGGTGTCGGTATTTGGTTTCTCTACGATGGATCTTACGGGTGGGCGATTTTCATGGTGTTATGGGGTGTTTTGGTGATCAGTAGCATTGACAACTTTGTCAGACCTTATCTCATCAGCCGCGGAAGCAATCTGTCTTTTTTATTGGTAGTCTTAGGCGCATCGGGCGGTATCATAGCTTATGGTTTTATCGGTATTTTCATTGGCCCGCCCATCCTGGCCATAGGGATTACTCTCGTGCGGCTATGGACGTCGCAACCAACATCTCCAATTAAAAACACTTCAGCAAATCATCAACACTAATGTTTTTTGTTGATATACCCTATTGATTTTTAATCTTGTCTATATTATTCAAGCGGCAGCGCAATGCAAAAATTTTTTAACAATTTATTAGAGAATGAGATATTTCTCTATCGTCATTTCTATGATTATAATGAGCAATAAACTATTTTTCCCATTATTTATCTTTTTGTGCGGTACCGTACATACCGCTAAAAATTCATGCGATAGCATGACGTCGCGGTTGCGTGTTATGTTGGCAACCGATTAGGTTAACAAAACAATTTTCTCAAATTAGAAGGAGACTCAAATGGGTAAATATTTTCTAGCATGGTTGCTTGGGGTACCAGTGAGCGTATTGGCAATTATTTATTTGTTCAATATGTAAGTTGTTAAATATTTCTATAACCTTTAGTGTATCGAGAGGTAAAATGAGACTGTTATAGTTAAATATTGCTTGAAGTATTTTTTTAAAGCATTTTAATTAAATAATAGGCTAAGAGTAGGTTCAATTTATTGTTATTTGATTATTAATTGTCGAACTTAAGTTCAAACGGAGGTAAAAGCGTGGCAGCAGCAGATGAATTTAGTAAAGAAATGGATCAAATAAAAAAAGATTTTGCTAGTCTACGGAATGATATTGGATCGATCATGACTTCAGTGAAGGATCTGGCAGAAAAACAAGGCCAGAACGTTTCTGATTTAGCACATGATGCGGAGAAGGCTGTTAAAAATCAGGCTAAAGAGACAGGAGAGAATGTGGAGAAGTATATCGAAGAACGACCACTAACCAGTGCGCTTATTGCGTTTGGCAGTGGTTTTGTAATCGGTATGTTATTGAGTAATAGACGTTAAAACCTTTATCTGGATTTAGATGCTGCCAAAATTGCTTGCAGAGATCGTTGCTGCTGAAACGGCTAAACTGTGGAAAGGTTCAGTCAATTTGGCGGTGATGTTGTCTCTGATGGGGTTGGCCGTGATGGCAATAATCGTTGGCATGATTTTTGTGCTTACTGGTTTGTATTTGTCTTTAGCAGAAACAATTCCGCCCTGGCAAGCAGGGATGATTGTTGGCGGCGGAGTGGCGTTCATTGCCGGAATGTTATTAATCGTTATTGCGCGACAAGGCAATGATGCGCCGATTAAAGGTATTGACAACGCATCAGACCAGGCCTCTGGTGACTCTGCTGGTCAGCTGGGGTCTGTAATAGGTAATATTGTTGGCAAGTCTAATATTAAACCTAGCGACATTGTGCTGACGGTTTTGATCTCTGGAATAGTGCTCGGTGCTAGTCCGAGTTTACGGCAACAGATACTAACTACTTTGTCAGAAATGGTTAAATCTAATGATAAAGAACATTGATGTTAAGTTTCTTTGTATCACGAATCGTACATTTACTATTTTTCCAATAGCTAATGGCTTCTTCCTTTGGTTTGCCTGAGTCTTGACATATTTCTAAATTGCTAAATTTGCTCCTTATCCTTTGGTCATCCCAATAGATATAAGCTTATGTTACTATCAGTAGAGTTTTAAGCCGTGCTTAACAAAGTGTTGATTCATAACTGATCACAATTATTAATATTGAATAATATGAGGAATTGGCAATTGCTATGATTTTGATTAAATTGTTTTAAAATAATCGACATTTTCTATTTAGGCTATTAAAGATCATGCTGACAATAACTGCAACTGATTATAAAGAGAATAGTATTCTTGGTGCGTTGACAGCGGCTGAGATCGAGAGTTTAGTTCCTCATCTGGAGCTTGTAACATTGTTACACTCTGAGGTTGTCTTCGAAGATAATGATAAATTGCGATACGCTTATTTTCCTGTTTCAAGTACGGTGTCTTTGCTATGTTGTCTGGAAGATGGTTCGTGTGTAGAAGTAGCAATGGTAGGCAAAGAAGGAATATTAGGAATTTCGGTTGTGATGGGTAATGATAAAACGTTAACTCAAGCGATAACCAAAATAGAAGGTCAAGCTTATCGAATCTCTATAAGAGCGTTACAAAACGCTATGGTACGTAGTGAAGGCCGTCGCACCGGAACATTAAAGAAATTGCTATTACGTTATGCCCAAACGCTTTTTGTGCAAATCTCACAGGCTACCGCATGTAATCGACGGCACGCCTTAGAACAGCAGTTGTGTACTTGGCTGCTTTCCTGTTTTGACCGTTGTGATTCAAGTAATTTGTCAATCACCCACGAGTTAATTGCTTATATTTTGGGTGTTCGTCGTGAGAGCATTACTGTCATAGCAAAGAAATTGCAGCGGGATGGGATGATAGAATATAGTCGCGGGCAGATAGAGCTTAAGGATAGAGGGAAACTTGAAGTCAATGCGTGCGAATGTTACAGTGTCGTGAAGAATGAGTCTTCTCGCTGGATAATTGATACTAGTAGAGCCGCCTGAGCAACTTTATATTTTATTAAGCGCGCTTATAGTCATGGCATGTGAACGGCACAAGTAGTTGGTGTTATGCAGGTGGCATGCGAAGTACTGTATCGTCATTAGCAGTTAATTTCTCGACTAATTGCTTCCACGCAAGTTCAAAAGAATCCAGTACTGCCGTACTTCCAGAAGGTAAAAATGAATCAGGGTTTTTTAAAGGTATGTGATGTGTGTGGCATCTACAGATGCGCTTCAGAGCCTCTTCATAAGCATCAGGATCAATATGATTTAGCGAGTAGGTGCAAAGCATTGAAAATTCAAATTTTTTGAATAAGCCATTCCATAAATCCTCGAGCTGCATAGCCATATCGTGTGAATCGTTTTGCCAAAGAATGTCAACCATTTCACCAAAGATACGAAGTTTGCCATATTTTAATTTTATGGTTCTCATGGGACTCGCAACAAATTTTTCGAAGGCTTCCGCATCAATTTCACCATCAAACGATATGCTTGACAGTAGAAATTCTGCATCAAGAAATTTAATTTGGCCTTGATCTTGTAAAGACTGTGTATCAAAATCAAACGCACCCATACAATCAATTAAGGATTTTCTCAGTCTGGATCGTGCGATAACTGTAACCGCTTCACCATTACGTAAACCTTCAGCAACGTAATGCGCAACCGCTTCAAGTTTGACCTCGCGATCTCGACACACTTTAACTAGGTGACTGCCAGCAAGGGGATTTGTTAACACCCCGAATCCAGGTTCAATCATAACGCACCTTGAATTTAGACAATTATTAGAATATTTACATAATTCAGAGAGAAGGACTATGGTTTCTCAAAAAAACTGCCAAATTTTGGCTCCATTTTCCCTTCTAAAATTTCAATATAATTATAATACATTTTATTGAAATATCTATCTGCAATTAACTTCCGGATTGCCAAGAGAAATTGATCTTCCCATTTAAACGACTCCATACTTTAATTAGGCTCTGTAGCAATCAATTGTTGAATTGAGAGTCAAATGTGTATCGGAATGCAA
>NZ_CADEGP010000082.1 GCF_902826915.1 uncultured Nitrosomonas sp. | reverse complement strand
CAGGCTACACCGCTTTCTCCTCACTTGTCATACACCAGAAATAATCATAGCTCGGGGTTATGCGTTGGTACATGAACATAAAGCTGCTGCATAAGCAGCCGGGTTGCTCGTTCTTCATTGATTCTGCGTCTCGGGGATTTTCCACAAAATCTGTGGATAAAACTGTTAAATGAACTCCTAAGTTAAAGGCGTGAAGAGGGTTTAGCTTGTTGCTTGAAATTATGGCGTATTCTTTCTTGCTAATAAAATCCACAATTACCAATTACTGTTGTTGGTATCATGGCCCCAGAGTTTGGGGCTGGTTTGTCCGGCTGGCCGGTGATGCGGTCACAAAAAATCAGGATGAATGCATTGGCAATATTCTCAATTCTGGACCTGCCCTCGTGGGTTTATATTTCCTGGATCGCTTCTTGCTGGGTTTTGTTTTATAAACTAGACCTACTTTAGCTAACTAGGTATTTTTTTCTTATTTTCTCTATATATTTTAATAATCTTTTTTTCATATGTTCATCGTATTCAGGATCTCTGTTTCTTATATCGAGATCTGTCACATAATGTGTAAACTCATTCCATGCTTCACCGAGTAGTTTGTCATCAATAAAATCGGCATCGTATTTTTTCCAATACTCAGTAACAATTGCTTCATCTATCTTTTCAGAAAAAGATGCTTCCATGATTAACACAAGTTTCTCAATCTCAAGGCAGTTCATAATTTTACCTATCAAATAATCGTCGGGGATCTAGCGGTACGTGCTTGATGTCTAATGAGTCGAAATCAAGATGGAGGCGCGATTCACCCTTTGTACCAGGATAGGGTTGATAATCTAGCCTTATTATAGGTTTCTTTTTGTATCTCACTTGACATACCCTGCCATTACCATGCTGCAGTCCAGAGGTAGCACCATCAAAATTTAGATCATCCCAAATTTTCTTTGTTTTATTAGCTGAGTTTTTTATCACTTCATAAATCAACCGAGGATTTAATCCATCAGGATCTATAAAACTAAGCGGATTCCCGTTCACATACCCATAAATATTCAATCCCCCCGCCAACCCAATAGGATCAGGGCTGATGTATCTTCCAGTCTCCGGCTCATAATACCGGAAGTAATTGTAGTGAAGATTGGTTTCTTTATCAAAATACTGCCCAGGGAATCTGGGGTGGTATTCAAAAAGCTGACTGTTGCCATCCGGATCTTCATCCGGCAGGTTGGAACCGAAGGCATGCACGTTGCCCCAGCGCCAGACGGGTATATTGCTTGCATTAACAATCACTCTCGGTGTGTTGAGATGGTCGGCGTGAATGAAGTAAGTCTGAATCGGCCCGGTCGCGGTCGGTTTCTTGATTACCGCCACTGGAATGTCTTCCAACCAGATGGTTTCCTGCCTGACTAACCAGTCATCCGTTGGCGTTGCTGTCGAGGAATTGTCCCGATATTCACCGATTTGACTTTTTTCGTGGCAATGAAAAGGCAGCGCAGTTTTTGGAAGGACTAGAAACGCCCCCTTTCCTTTCAGCGCTCACTGTTGCCGAATTATATGCAGGTGTTCGAGATGGTAGAGAACGTAACTTGCTTGATAAGCTGGTGCAGCATTTTCCCGTGATTCTGTTAAATGCTGAAGCTGCTATTAAAGGCGGCCTATATCGGCGGCAGTATGGCAAAAGCCACGGTGTCGGCATTGTTGACGCGCTGCTTGCTTCTTCTGCTGAATGCAAGAACCTTATTCTTGCCACCTGCAATGTAAAACATTTCCCGATGATGGAGAGTGTGTATTGCCCCTATTAAGTAAAGAAGAAGTTGGTACACTCTATGGTTAGGTGGCAGGCAAAGTATAATTGCAACATGCAGTAGTAATGTTACTTCGATCTACAACACTATCGGATCACCTGAGTACTCAAGCGGTTAATATCATGTACATACTGTTCAAAACAGAATTCAGGACGCAAACCCGAGGCTATACGCTTTTAATTGAGCGTGATCTGTTGGGTGATTTATCCATTGTGCGCTGCTGGTATGGATTGCATAACCGGCGCGGCGGATACAAACGCGAGCTTTTTACGGATCTCGAGCTAGCTTGCGATGAATATTGGCGAATGATAACCAGACGGTTGCACAGGGGTTATGCGTTGGTACATGAACATAAAGCTGCTGCATAAGCAGCCGGGTTGCTCGTTCTTCATTGATTCTGCGTCTCGGGGATTTTCCACAAAATCTGTGGATAAAACTGTTAATTACACTCCTAAGTTAAAGGGATGAAGAGGGTTTAGCTTGTTGCTTGAAATTATGGCGCATTCTTTCTTGCTAATAAAATCCACAATTACCAATTACTGTTGTTGGCATCATGGCCCCAGAGTTTGAAGCTGGTGTTGTCCGGCTGGCCGGTGATGTGGGCACAAAAAACATGACGAATGCGTTGGTAATATTCTCAATTCTCGACCTGTCCCCGCGCTTCATTCAACACCTGAGGTAATTGTATTTTTCAGTGTCGAAATAATCTTCGACTTTTCCTTAGAAAAATCAAATCATAATTTTAAAATCTTTACCTGTCCGTAATGGGAAAGAGATAACAACCACGTATTCGTTTTATCAAAAACATCAATATCATCTACGTCAGCATACCAAATATCATCAAAATAGCCTGCTAGATCAGAAAATAACATTTTGTCTATGTCATCGTACCTATACCAGTTAATAAAAACATATTCGGGACACGTTATCCCAAGAGATGCAATAACTTCCTTTAAGTCAAAATAATTTTCATTGCAATTAAACTCCTCACAAATTTCGCTACGCTTATCTACTTCATTAACTAATGTCATACCATCAGCTGAAGCATCAAGCCCAAGTCTCTCAAAAAATGACGAGCGAATATCAGTACATTCTTCATCACTTAGAACGATATATTTTGGGAAAGTGCTTTCAGGATTTTCTCTAATAAAATTATCAATTTTTACCTGATCCATTATTCTTTAATCCCCGATTGGTATGGCACCGCTTCGTCCACCGTTCCCACGTTTACCATTGGAGTAATCCCACCAGTTAAAATGATATTTAGACTCCGCACTACCTTTTACAGCACCATCATGCGGGGGGTCGAGTCTATATCCTTTTTTTGAGTTTCCAGCTTGTGGACTTCCAAATTTTCCTGATCTGCTTTTTGGAAGCTTTCCAACCTCTTCTTGTATTTTTTTGAGTGCTTCCTTGTGCGCGCTCAAAGATGGTCTTGTTGCTTTCTCGCCTTTACTCGCTGCTCTAACACCAAGCCCTAGCCCTGTTGCGCCCGGAATTAATAATCCAGTGACATTTGCGGCTAAAGACGCTTCATCTAACGATGTATCACAATCTTTAAGTTTATTATATGCAAGTGAAGCCAAGTCATATGCGATTAGAACTAGGTCAATTAAAGCATCCGGCGCCAACCCATCTGGGTCGGTATAACTCAGCGGATTTTGCAGCACATACCCATAAACATTCAATCCCCCCGCCAAACCAATCGGATCAGGCGAGATGTATCTGCCGGTCTCCGGCTCATAATACCGAAAGTAATTGTAATGTAGATTCGTTTCTTTATCGAAATACTGCCCTGGGAATCGTGGATGGTATTCAAATAATTGGCTGTTGCCATCCGGATCTTCATCCGGCAGGTTGGAACCGAAGGCATGCACGTTGTCCCAGCGCCAGACGGGTATATTGCTTGCATTAACAATCACTCTCGGTGTGTTGAGATGGTCGGCGTGAATGAAGTAAGTCTGAATCGGCCCGGTCGCGGTCGGTTTTCTGATTACGGCCACCGGAATGTCTTCCAGCCAGATGGTTTCTTGTCGGACTAACCAGTCATCCGTTGGCGTTGCTGTCGAGGAATTGTCCCGGTATTCGCCGATCAGCTGTCCTTGGGAATCATAGAAGAACGAAAACTTCGAGCTCAATGTACCATTTTTAATGATGCGCCGATCCAAAGCGTTGTATCTATTAATGCTTAACTATCTTCAAATAAGTAACTAAAAAATTTAGGATCTTTAATATGATATAAAATATGGCGTAATTCTTCGCCTATATCTAATAGTGCGTTGTGAAGTTCTTCTTCACTATTTGCCTCGCGCAAAGCTGGCAGAGAATTATCTAATATCTCTTTAAATGATTCTTCTAGATCAATTAAAGAATGAGCCAACCTCCAAGCTTCTGGGTCTTTATCAGAATCAAATTTTGAAACACAATCGTATTTCTGAAGTTTTTCTGCGAGTGCTTTAATTTCTTGAGAACCTTTAAATACCTTATTCATTAATTATCTCCAAGCGTTTGTTTTATTGCTCTAAGCTCTCTTTCAAAATTTCTTATTTCACGCTCTACTGAACTTGTATGCCCACCTTCCCTTTTAATTTGATTTAACTTATCTAAATGTTCATTTAGTCGACGCTCAATCTTTCGTTGTGAACGCTCTAAAGATTTTGCGCCATGCTCCTGAAATTGTTTTTTAAATTTTCAAGTTGTTTCGTAGTTGGTACTACATCTTTAGAAATATATTTTGAAATCAACTTAGGAATTGCCGAAATAGCTGAACGGCATGTTGCGATCGTCGCAGTTATAATGCCAGCAATTATTGGAGGTGCTTCGCCCGTCGGATCAATAAGACTCATCGGATTTTGTTCTACATATCCATAAATATTGATTCCTCCAGCGAGCCCAATCGGATCAGGGCTGATGTATCTGCCAGTCTCCGGTTCATAATACCGAAAGTAATTGTAATATTAAATATTGATCTTAATACTTAGATTATCAATTGACTCCAATATGTATTCATGTTCATTTATTTTCAATTCTACATAAGGTTTTCCTTCTTGCATCGTACCAATAGAATCTATTGCTTTTATTGGTAGTACAGTATCTTTATCAAATTTTATAACCTTGCTTTCGCAATAAATGTTACCTGATTTCTGTTTCGTGCATACCGACCGATAGTCCTCTACATCGGCCTTGTACACCGCAAATAGCAATTTATAACACTTATCTAAATCTGGCCTATTAACCATATTAATCGAAGATAAAACTAATGAAGAAAATAAAGCTTGTTCTACTTCCCCGAACTCATCTTCACCATTATCAAGTTTCTTATACCAATTTCCCCAAACTTCCTTACAGCAAGCCAGCCAAACAAGTATATGTGGCGTAATGTCTATCATTAGAAGCCTCCTGTCCGCTGAGCACCTTCACGAGCAGCATCAATAATATCTTTTCTTGATACTGGTTGAGCATGCCTAGAAACACCAGATCTTATGCTTCCATCTGGAAGAGTATTTCGGAAATTAGGATGTGTGTGCGGTGACAATCCGCCATGTGGTTTCGACGGCGAAAAATCTACACGTTTAAATATATCACCCTGAGCATTCTTTACCTTATTACTTCCAGCGAGAGTTGTATTTATTTTTCTACCACTAGGTATTTTTATTCCTCGCTCATGCAACGTAGATAGGGACGCTTTGTCCTTCGCAACAAACCTACCTAGAGCTTTGCTACCAGCAGCCCCAAGAGGAATCGCACTTGTTATCGCAGAAATCGCAACACTACCTTTATCTACACATTGCAGATTACCCCCGTTATCAAGCAATTGTGATCCGAGATCAAACAGAACGCCAGTTAACGCACCAACACCCGCACCTACTGCTGCTGCACAAGCTGGATTACCGGCACAAGCAGCTATTAATGCAGGGACAGCTTCACCAGTTGGATCAGTATAGGTAAGCGGATTTTGCAGCGCATACCCATAAATATTCAACCCACCCGACAACCCAATCGGATCAGGGCTAATGTATCTTCCAGTCTCCGGCTCATAATACCGGAAGTAATTGTAGTGAAGATTGGTTTCTTTATCAAAATACTGCCCAGGGAATCTGGGGTGGTATTCAAAAAGCTGACTGTTGCCATCCGGATCTTCATCCGGCAGGTTGGAACCGAAGGCATGCACGTTGCCCCAGCGCCAGACGGGTATATTGCTTGCATTAACAATCACTCTCGGTGTGTTGAGATGGTCAGCATGAATGGTGTACACCTGAATCGGGCTAGTGGCGGTCGGTTTCTTGATTACCGCCACTGGAATGTCTTCCAGCCAGATGGTTTCCTGCCTGACTAACCAGTCATCCATTGGCGTTGCTGTCGAGGAATTGTCCCGGTATTCACCGATCAGCTGTCCTTGGGAATCATAGAAGAATGAAAACTTCGAGCTCAACGGGCCGTTTTTGCTGATGCGTTCACCCAAGGCATTGGTTTTGTAGGTGTGCGTCTTGGCGTTTCTGACGGTACTGGCAAGCGTGCCTGCGGCATTCCAGGTAAAAGTTGTGGCGCCATCACTCAATGGATTACCGGCGGCATCATAGGTATACGTTTTGCCAATCGGGGCGATTACATTCAGCAATCGATTGCTAGCTACATCCAGTGTGTAAGGTGGATGGCTGCTGCCACCAGCCTGCGCTTGGGTGCGGTTGCTATTGGCGTCATAGCTCCAGAGTTTGAAGCTGGTGTTGTCTGACTGGCTGATTAAGCGATTGTTAGTAAATTCCGTGCCACTCGCGCGCGAATACAAGCGTTGGCGGTTATCATAAGCTAATGTGGTGGTAAGGCCATTGGGGTCAATGATTACTTCCGGTTGGCCATGCGCGTTATACCGTGTGATTTGTGTGATATGCCCGAGCGCATTGGTGCTGCTGGCAATCTGACCCCGGCAACCGAAATGACCGTCAGTACAGGCTGCATCCGGCGCGTAATAGTCGGTGGTGGTGATGTCCGACACATCGGTGCGTGGGCCATTCTCAATTTTTTGTAACATCACGCCGGGAATACTGGGGTAATAGCTATAGCTCGTGTTCCAAGTGCGCGTGGCATTGGTAGCAGTGTCTTTGATTTTAAATTGTGTCGTATTGCCGTGCGTGTCATAGACAAAACTGATTTCGCGTTTGGCTTCGGCAATCAGCACAGGCAGCCGGAAATTAACATCCCAGGTCGTGAGAATCTTGCGCTCAGCGCTATTAGCGGCTGGCGTATAACCGATCAAATCCCCCGGGCAGGCATTGCCGGAACTTAAACCTTCAACACGGGCAATTTCCAGGTTACGGTTCAGATCATAGGCAACACAAGTCTTGTTGCCATTAAAGTCGGCGCGGCTGGCGACATTGCCGTTGGCATCATAAGTCATTGCAGAAGATGCGGCACTGCAACCTGAGCCGGCTGGTTGTGATTGACCGGTGCTTTTGGCCACACCGAGGATGGTCTGAAAGTTGTGAGTATATTGGCTGTTCAGCGGATCGGTGACAATAGTGCTGTTGCCATTGGCGCTGTAAGCCAAGGCATACCGCTCAACACCGCCAGCATGCTCGGTCACTACCGCCCGACCTTGGGTATCGTACGTATAGGTGGCATAACGCACCCCGTTCTCATCGGTGATGCCGGTCAGTGCATTGGGTAGATTGGTATTGCTGGTGTACGCCGGTTCGTTGTAATGGTAAGTGCGGGTTTTAGTATCGGGATAGATAACTGAAGTCAGATTACCGTTAGTGTCATAAGCATATTGATAAACACCACCAGCCGGATCGGTCATGGTTTGGATGCGGCTGAAACCATCGTAAGTGAAATTTAACGCACGGCCTGTATCATCGTTAACTGCACTCAGGCGGCCATAGGTATCATAAGTCAGTGTTTGCGTGCGATCGTTGCGGTCGATAATGGACAGTAATTTACCGGAAGTATCATAGGCTTCTATCGTGTCGTCGGAAGTGGTTAGTTGCCAGCCATTTCCGGGAATTTCTGTTAACTTATCAGAAATATCACCATCGCTTACCCACAGACCACCACTGAATCTAAAGTGTACTGTTCTTCCATCGGGCCGTTCTGCGAATGTAATAGGTGGGGTGGCAGAAGGATTTAAAGCTAGTCTGGCGCTATAATAGCTGTGGCGCCATTGGGTGCCAATTTGTCGATCAAGCTTATTAAGCTTACTATTGTAACGATGTGTGAATTCAAATGTTGGTGAAGTGTAATCTATTGAAGTTTCATACTTGTTTCCAGTTGCTGCATGAACTGGATTCCCTATGTAGCTTCCTACGTAATTAGTATTACAGCTTGAATTATCACCAATATTCTTAGCTGAAATAACATTAGTATTATCAACACTGATTTCACACGTAAAAGGAGTAATATTATATCCGTTCTCTGACATCCAATTATGCCCCTTTCCACCATTCGGACAGGTGTATATTGGATATGTACCAAGTGAGTTCCATGTTAAATTGTTGCCACTTGATGGGTCGAGGAAAGTGCATGAAATTTGTGAATATTGCGTGACTGTATTGGGATTACAACTAGAGTTTGTATATCCCGATGCAGAAGCAAATGAAGCCTGACAAGTAGATCTTAAAGGCAGAGCCTTGTTATTAAATAGTGTAAGCCAGCATCCTTCAACTTGTGCAGGATAAGAAATTATTTCAGCCTTAACTAAACTGGAATTAAATATCAGAAGCGGAAAAAGCAAAAATACTGATAGGCTGATAAATTTCTTGAATTTGAAGCCTACAGACCCCAGTATCATTGCTATCCTCCTTAAAGAAGCCGCAAATTCTACAGAAACAATATGATAAATCAATAGAGTATTTGCCCAACTTTTACTCAAATGCTGGATGAATTTGGGTTATGTGGCGGGATAGCGGTGCTCATGACAATTTTCATAATTATCAGCAAGGTGATGCGGTGCTACTGATTGGAGTGGATGTCACGGTGATTTAATTTGCACTTATCTGAGGTATCGCCATATATTTCCGACTGAAACATGTGCTTAGAAAAAAAATAAACCAAAGGAATCTCTATGAACAAAAGACTTGTCATTATAGCAATCACTATCGCCCTTACGATTCTTACACTACCTGTTTCCGCTGGCACACTCTCACCTATCACCAAGCATTATGGAATGTGCGATGCATCCGCCGCTGTTCCTGTGGGATCCAACCTGTTTGTCGTCGCCAATGACGAAGACAACACACTAAGAATTTTTAAAAATGATGAATCCGGCAATCCCATATACTCGCAGGATCTTTCTGCATTTCTGCAAATCAATCCGAAACACCCGGAAGCCGATATTGAAGGCGCTACCCTCATTAACAATCGAATCTACTGGATCACCTCGCACGGTGCCAATAAAGATGGCAAGGAGCGCCCTAACCGTCACCGATTTTTTGCGACGGATATCGAAACTATCGACGGCAAATTTAGCTTGAAGCCGTTTGGCACACCCTTCGTTAATTTAATCAAAGCTTTTGATGATTCCGCCAAATTAAAAAAGTACAATCTTGGAAAAGCTGCTAAAAATGCCCCAGAATCCAAGAATGGACTTAACATAGAAGGGCTAACTAAAACCCCACAAGGAAATTTGTTAATCGGATTCCGCAACCCTATCCCGAAAGGGAAGGCATTGCTGGTTCCATTGAAAAATCCACAAGAAATCATTACCAGAAATGAAAAACCAAAGTTTGGCAAACCAATTCTTCTGGCATTGAATGGGCTGGGCATACGCAGTATTGAGTATTCCGATACCTATCAAGCATACTTCATTGTTGCAGGACCCTACGACGATGATGGTAGTTTCCAGCTTTATCAATGGTCTGGTAGTTCTTCTGAAACACCCGTTTTAATCAAAACTGATTTTAAAGATTTACATCCGGAAGCATTGATTGTTTACCCGATGGAAAAGACAAGAGTGAAGATACTTAGTGATGATGGATCAAAATCGATCAACGGTGAGAATTGCAAAGCATTGGCTAAAACCCAGAACAAGACCTTCCGCAGCACTTGGTTAGAAATTAAATAGCCCCCTCCTTCCATGATCCTGCAGGGAAAACATAAAAAAGTGAGGTGTATTTTTCTGAAATCTTTTCCGTGGCTATGATCTAGACGATACTGAAAATTTAACCGTTTTCAGTGCCGTGCAGAATAAAAAAACTATTCCACCAATCATTGAAATGGTCTAATTAAACAGGACACATCTAGAGGCAGATTTATGATGTCATGAGAGGTGAAAATGAATACAAAAACAAAACAACCAAGACCAAAGTACCCACTAGAACTTAAACAAGATGTGGCAAGATTAGTTAATGAAAAAGGATATAGCCACCAGCAGGTTGTTGAACATTTAGGTATTTCTTTAAGCGCGATTGGGCGTTGGTCTAGAGCAGAACGAGCGCCTACTGCTAAGTCAGCAGGGAAGAAAACAGCTTTAAGTCTAACGGATCAAACTGAATTGATTCGCTTGCGTCGGGAAAACGAGCAGTTACGTATGGAGCGTGAAATCATAAAAAAGGCGGCAGGCATCGAAGCCAAGGAAATGGAATAAAATACGAGGTTATTCGAGAGCAACAGAAGACGTACCCGGTTACCGTATTATGTCGCATGATGGCGGGTAGTCCCAGTGCTTTTTATGCGTGGGCAAAGCAACCTGACGATACCGACAGGATCAGGAAAAGAGAAGCGCTTGAGGGTAAGGCGCGTCAGCTTTTTAATGAACATAAACAAACCTATGGCTATCGGCGGTTATCTGATGCGTTGGGCAAGGTGGGCATAAAATCTGGCTATTACCAAGTGCGCCACTTAATGACTCGGTTGGGGTTGAAAGCTCGCCATCCCAAACGCTTTAAAGTGACAACTAACAGCAATCATAATGAAGTAATTTCAACAAATAGCCTTGACCGGCAATTTGATGTTGTTGCCCCAAATCAAGTATGGGGAACGGATATTACGTATGTTTGGACGCTGGAAGGCTGGCTCTATGTTGCGGTTGTCATTGATTTATTTTCCAGGCAAATCGTGGGTTGGGCGATTGCTGACCACATGCGAACAGCATTATGTGTGAAAGCGCTACAAATGGCCTTCTGGCGAAGAAAACCGGCGCCTGGCTTACTTCATCACTCGGATAGTAAGAATACATGCACCAGATTTCAATAATGAGTTGACTCAATTATTGAAT
>NZ_CADEGP010000081.1 GCF_902826915.1 uncultured Nitrosomonas sp. | reverse complement strand
TATCAAACCTCTGCATGTCTATTCGATGTGATCGAATAGATCAGCGTTTCCTTAATAGCCATTGTTAAAAAGGAGCTTTATCTCAATGCCTCACTTTACACTTATTACAGATTTTATCGGTGTCAGTTTTCGAGAAAACCCATATTTCATGCGTTTTGCAGACCGACGTGTCCAGAATCAATGTGCGGCAGAATAGCAACCAATTGATTCTGCTTGATTTTTAACCGGACACTAGTGAGTCAATTTATGAAATTACTATTAAAGAATAAACAAAGCATTATTGGCAATTAGTTGATTAGGCAATTTATATTTATCAATCATAATCCCGGAGTGCATTGTGAATAGCAAGTGCTGCTTTACTTGCTTTGACATCATGCACACGCACAATCTTGGCGCCTTTAGCAACAGCAAGCAAGGCTGCGGCAACACTTTCATGTAATCGCTGGTCTACGTTATTCCCAGTAATCGCACCTAGCATGGATTTTCGGGATAAGCCTGCCAATACGGGGGTGCCCAATGTAGTGAATTCATTGAGATGATTAAGTAATGAAAGGTTATGTTGTAGTGTCTTACCAAACCCAAACCCAGGATCAATAACCAGTCGGCTTAGTGCAATGCCTGCTGTTTTCGCTGCTTGAATTCGCTGCTGCAAATAATCTTTTACCTCGGAGACAATGTCTATGTAGTAAGGATTGGCTTGCATATTTTGCGGCTTACCCTGCATATGCATCAAACAAATTTGCACATGTTTATGTGGCGCTACAGTTTCCAATGCTCCTGTATTGCGCAATGCATTAACGTCGTTAATCATGGAAGCTCCCGCCTCGATTGCATGTTTCATCACCTCAGGTTTGGAAGTGTCAATGGAGATAGGGATGGCGGTATCAACGAGTGCTTCCAGAACGGGTATAACGCGGCTTAATTCTTCATCAGCACTGACATATTGACTCCCGGGGCGCGTTGATTCTCCACCGATATCAAGAATATCTGCACCTTCGTCAATGAGGCTTCTTGCATGCGCAATGGCTTGTTGTGTTGACAGAAAAAATCCACCATCCGAAAAGGAATCAGGGGTTACGTTAATAATGCCCATTATTAGAGGGCGATTGAATGAGGCAATAAAGTTGTGTGGAAATGACGGCACAGTAAATAATAAACTAGCAAGTAAAAACGGGATACGATTTTATAAAATCGTATCCCGTTAATTAAGTTATCATTAATTAATCAGTTTCTTTTGCAACTTCTTGAGGTGCTGATGATTCGCTTTGTTCCTCAGTTTCTTCCGTTGCAGATTCATCGCTTGCAGTTGAAGATATGATTTGCGGTGGTTTAGGTGGACGTGGTGGACGATCTTCCATGATATCTTTAATCTGGTCGCTATCGATTGTTTCCCATTCCAGTAGAGCCTTGGTCATGGCCTCAATTTTGTCTTTATTTGATTCAATTAGTTTACGTGCAATCGCATATTGTTCATCGACTATGCGACGAACCTCCGCGTCAACTTTTTGCATGGTTGCCTCACTCATATTTTTATGAGTAGTTACTGAGCGACCAAGAAAAACTTCGCCTTCATTTTCACCATATACCATTGGGCCAAGTTCGTCAGACATCCCCCATTGGGTTACCATTTGTCGCGCTAAATCTGTTGCGCGCTCAAAATCATTAGATGCCCCTGTGGTCATTTGCTTCATAAAAACTTCTTCGGCAATGCGTCCACCAAACATCACTGCAATCCTCTGTAAAATTTCTTCACGTTCCATACTAAAGCGATCTTCCGTTGGCAGTTGCATGGTTACCCCCAAAGCACGGCCTCGCGGAATGATTGTTACTTTATGTACCGGATCAGTTTTTGGCAGTAATTGAGCTACAACAGCATGCCCTGATTCATGATAAGCAGTATTTCTACGCTCATGTTCAGGCATCACCATTGAGCGTCGTTCTGCGCCCATGAATATTTTGTCTTTAGCACGCTCAAAATCATCCATGTCTACTAGGCGTTTATTACTTCGAGCTGCGAATAGTGCTGCTTCGTTGACCAAGTTGGCCAGATCGGCACCTGACATGCCTGGTGTGCCACGTGCAAGAATATCTGCTTTTACATCTGGTGACAGTGGTACTTTGCGCATATGAACATGCAGAATTTGCTCACGTCCGCGTATATCAGGCAATGGCACCGTTACCTGGCGATCAAAACGACCGGGACGCAACAAAGCTGGATCCAATACATCGGGACGGTTGGTTGCAGCAATTACAATTACACCCATAGCCCCTTCAAAACCATCCATTTCTACCAGTAGCTGATTAAGTGTTTGCTCGCGTTCATCGTTCCCGCCACCCAAACCTGCACCACGCTGGCGACCTACTGCATCAATTTCATCGATAAAAATGATGCAGGGCGCATGCTTCTTGGCTTGCTCAAACATATCGCGAACCCTGGATGCACCCACGCCGACAAACATTTCGACGAAATCTGAGCCAGAAATGCTAAAGAACGGTACCTGGGCCTCTCCAGCAATAGCCCGGGCCAGTAACGTTTTTCCCGTTCCTGGGCTACCTACCATCAAAACACCGCGTGGGATACGCCCACCCAGTTTCTGGAACTTTGTGGGATCGCGCAGAAATTCAACCAGTTCGGCAACTTCTTCTTTAGCTTCTTCGCAACCGGCTACATCATTAAAAGTTACTGTATTGGCTGATTTGTCGAGCATACGTGCTTTACTTTTGCCGAATGAGAAGGCACCACCATTACGTCCGCCACCTTGCATCTGACGCATAAAAAATATCCATACTGCAATCAACAAAAGCATTGGGAACCATGAAATGAAAATACTCATCAGCATGGATGGCTCTTCTTCCGGTTTAGCTTCAACAATAACGCCAGCTTTCAATAAATCGCTCACCATCCAGGGATCGGATGGTGCATATGTCGTAAAGCGCCGACCATCAGACTTTGTGCCTCTGAGTGTACGTCCTTCGATAACAACTTTGGCGATTCTGCCTTGATTCAATTCGGATATGAATTGCGAGTATTCCATCGGTACTTGCGTTGGTTGACGAACGCTGAATTGATTAAATACAGTCATCAACACTAGTGCAATTACCAGCCAAATGGCCATGTTTTTAATTAAGTTATTCAAGATAGCTCCTTGGTTTGCACCTAAAAATCATCGATTAGTCATTCTAACTCGATTTTGTTTACTATAACAGAATAGTTCGTTTTTAATAAATGTGCTATCAAACTCTTATCCTATCATTAACTTTTACTATAATCACTGAGGGGATCTATTCATTTCTGATCAACTTCAATAATTACTTTTTTCCTAATCCTAATAGATATAGTTCATTGCTGCGGTCACGCGATGCTTTGGGTTTCCGTATTGTCACGTTTTTGAATCCAACGCGCATATCGAAAAGGAATTGATCAAAATCTCTACCTTGGAAAACTTTGACTAAAAAATTTCCGCCATAGTTCAGTTGTTCCATTGAGAATGCTAATGCCAATTCTGCTAAATACATGCTTTTAGCCTGGTCGCTGATAATAATTCCACTCATGTTGGGTGACATATCTGAAATGACAAGATCGGGTTGACGATCTCTCAAATATTTCTTTAATTCAATTACGGCATATTCTTCTCTAAAATCACTTTGAATAAACTCTACACCGGGTAAAGGTGCCATCTCAAGAATATCTACCGCAATAACCTTGCCACTGTGACCTATTTTATGGCTTGCTACTTGTGACCAACTGCCGGGGGCTGAGCCTAAATCAACAACAGTCAGTCCTGGTTTTAGTATGCGATCTCTTTCAGTAATTTCAAGCAACTTATACGCAGCACGTGAACGATACCCCTCTTTTTTTGCTTGTTTGACAAAAAAATCGTTAACATGCTCCTTCATCCAGGCTTTACTGGTTTTGGCTCGTTTCATCAAGTAGAATAATACGTTTGAAGAGAATTTATGTTAACACTAACTATTGCCCACCGGCGTGAATTAAAAGCGCAAGCGCATGCATTGAATCCGGTTGTGATGATTGGGAAATCTGGATTATCCACTAGTGTTATGGAAGAATTAAATCGTGGGCTTTCAAGCCATGAATTGATTAAGGTTAAAGTACAGATAGATGATCGGATTGCTAGAAATGAGCTGTTTGAGGAGATATGCCGGCTGTTAAATGCTGCACCTGTGCAGCACATTGGTAAAATTTTTGTTATTTATCGACCTAAACCAGAAGAAACAGACAAACACGGAGGGCATCCGTCGAAAAAAAAGACAAGTGCACCTTTTCGCACTAAACGGAGTTTTCAGAACTGAGTCTGACTCCATATTTAGATATACTTGACGTCCAATATTTCGTATTCTCGAATACCGCTAGGTGCGTGAACTTCTGCGATATCTCCTGCATGCTTACCAATGAGTGCGCGTGAAATGGGGGAGCTGATGGATATTTTTCCGTCCTTAATGTTAGCTTCATCATCCCCTACGATTTGATAAGTGACAACTTCGCTACTTTGCAAATCTTCCAATTCAACTGTGGCACCAAAAACACAAGCGCCATCTGCATTGATGAGCGCTGGATTGATGATTTGCGCACTAGAGAGTTTGCTTTCCAGGTCGGCGATACGTCCTTCAATAAATCCTTGTTTTTCCTTGGCGGCATCATATTCGGCATTTTCTGAAAGATCACCGTGAGCACGTGCTTCAGCAATTGCAGTAATGACGGAAGGACGATGAATCGTTTTCAGCTCATGCAATTCTTTGCGTAATGCTTCAGCTCCAGCCACGGTTAACGGAATAGTGCTCATTGTGATTTTTTGCCTTTCATTTTCATCCTGCTTCTAAAAATTGAATCCAATTTTATCTATGTTTCGAGTTGTATATGCAATTTCTGTAGATTATAAGCCTGCAATTCACGTTTATTGGTGATGCCCATACAGGCAGCACGTGCACCGGCTAACGTTGTATAGTAAGTCACTTTCGCTTGGAGCGCAGCATGGCGAATTGAATAGGAATCTCGTATTGCACTGCGTTGATTTTTCACGGTGTTAATGATCAGACTAATTTCACCATTTTTAATCATGTCAACAATATGCGGCCGACCTTCCGCAACCTTGTTAATAATAATAACCGCTATTCCTGCTTCTGTGATCGCAGCAGCAGTACCCCGTGTAGCATAAAGGGTAAAACCAAGTCCTGCAAGGCTGCGCGCGATTTCAACCGCATGCAATTTATCTGATCGCCGCACACTAATGAAAATTTTTCCGGAAGTAGGTAAGCGAACGTCGGTTGCTAACTGGGACTTAACAAAAGCTTCTGCAAAAGTGGATCCCATGCCCATCACTTCTCCGGTAGATTTCATTTCCGGCCCTAATATCGTATCAACACCGGGGAGTTTTATAAAGGGAAAAACAGCTTCTTTGACCGAATAGTATTCAGGAATTACTTCTTCAGTAATGCCTTGTTCAATTAAAGAGCTTCCCGTCATGCAGCGTGCCGAGATCTTGGCTAGTTGAAGGCCGGTTGCTTTGGAAATGAAGGGTACAGTACGTGAGGCTCTGGGATTGACTTCAAGTACAAAAACCGTATCATCTTGAATCGCAAATTGTACATTCATCAGTCCGATGACATTCAGTGCGCGTGCCATTTTGGCAGTTTGCCGACGTAATTCATCCAGTATCTCAGGTTGTAAGTTAAAGGTAGGCAGTGAGCATGCGGAATCTCCGGAATGTACGCCCGCCTGCTCAATATGTTCCATGATGCCACCGATCAGAACGGTTTCTCCATCGCAAATGGCATCGACATCGACTTCGGTGGCGTGAGTGAGAAAATGATCCAATAATACCGGGGAATCATTGGAAACTTTGACGGCTTCACGCATGTAGCGTTCCAGATCGGATCTTTCGTGCACGATTTCCATAGCGCGTCCGCCCAATACATAGCTGGGTCGTACCACCAACGGGTAGCCAATTTCCTCGGCGGCAATCAGCGCTGCTTCGGGATTACGTACGGTGCGATTGGGTGGTTGTATTAAGCCTAATTGCTGCAGCATTTTTTGGAAGCGCTCGCGATCTTCGGCGCAATCAATCATATCTGGACTAGTGCCAATAATCGGTACGCCATTGGCTTCCAGATCACGCGCGAGTTTAAGTGGGGTTTGCCCGCCGTATTGTACAATTACGCCATCAGGTTTTTCTACAGCGACGACCTCAAGCACATCTTCCAATGTCAATGACTCAAAATATAATCGATCGGATGTGTCATAATCGGTTGAGACGGTTTCTGGATTACAGTTGATCATAATGGTTTCAAAACCGTCTTCCCGTAACGCTAAGGCGGCGTGAACGCAACAATAATCAAATTCAATTCCTTGACCGATACGATTAGGGCCGCCACCCAAGACCATTATTTTCTTTTTATCCGTGGGGGAAGACTCGCATTCGTCCTCGTAGGTCGAATACATATAGGCTGTGCCGGTAGTGAATTCGGCTGCGCAGGTGTCAACGCGTTTGTAGACAGGGCGTAAGTTAAAGTGATGTCGCTGTTTACGAACTGCGGTTTGGTCGGTGCTGAGTAGCTTGGCCAAACGCCGGTCGGAGAAACCACTGCGTTTCAGCTTGCGTAATGCTTGTTTATCCAGTGCTTCCAGATTGACCTTCGTCAACGCTTGTTCTTGTTTGATTAAGTCCTCGATTTGCGCCAGGAACCAGATATTGATATGCGTCAACTGATGAATTTCATCCAGTGAAAAATCGCAACGGAAAGCATCGGCGACATACCAGATCCGCTCCGGGCCAGGATTAGCAAGCTCAGTTCGGATGGTTTCCAGGTTGTCGGTTTTTTCATCTAGCCCATCAACACCGGTTTCCAGCCCGCGTAAGGCTTTTTGCAAGGATTCCTGAAACGTGCGTCCGATTGCCATGACTTCGCCGACGGATTTCATTTGGGTCGTTAAGCGATCATTGGTTTGCGGGAATTTTTCGAAAGCAAAACGTGGAACTTTGGTGACGACATAGTCGATTGTCGGCTCAAATGAAGCAGGGATAATGCCGCCAGTAATATCATTTCCTAATTCGTTCAAGGTGTAACCAACTGCGAGCTTGGCTGCGATTTTGGCAATTGGAAACCCGGTTGCTTTAGAAGCCAGGGCGGAAGAACGCGAAACCCGTGGATTCATCTCAATCACCAGCATGCGACCATCGTCAGGATTGATGGCAAATTGCACATTGGAACCACCGGTTTCGACACCGATTTCACGCAATACCGCAATTGATGCATTGCGCATCAGTTGATATTCTTTATCCGTCAGTGTTTGTGCGGGTGCTACCGTAATCGAGTCGCCGGTATGTACGCCCATGGGATCAATGTTCTCAATCGAGCAGACAATAATGCAATTGTCGTTTTTATCCCGGACGACTTCCATTTCAAACTCTTTCCAACCGATTACGGATTCTTCGATCAGTAATTCCTTGGTAGGGGAGGTTTTCAACCCACGCTCGCAGATATCCAGAAATTCTTCGCGATTATAGGCAATGCCGCCACCGCTTCCGCCCATGGTAAAGGAAGGACGGATAATCACCGGATAGCCCAACATAGCCTGGACTTGCAATGCCTCTTCCATACTATGAGCTACTGCAGATCGAGCAGAGTTCAAGCCGATGCGCGTCATGGCTTGCTTGAATTTTTCTCGATCTTCCGCCATATCGATGGCCTCACGCGAAGCACCGATCAGTTCTACAGCATATTTTTCTAATACGCCGTGTTTGACCAGATCCAGCGCGCAATTCAGCGCAGTTTGACCACCCATGGTGGGTAACAAAGCCTGTGGCCGCTCAATTGCAATGATTTTTTCGATCATTCCCCAAGTAATAGGCTCGATATAGGTTGCATCGGCCATTTCAGGATCAGTCATGATGGTGGCCGGATTGGAATTAACCAGAATGATGCGGTAACCTTCTTCTCGCAAAGCCTTGCAGGCTTGTACGCCGGAATAATCAAACTCACAGGCTTGACCGATAATGATGGGGCCGGCGCCAATGATGAGTATGGATTGAATGTCGGTACGTTTAGGCATGCTTTCTAGCGTGGTGTCACGCAGTAGTTATTGGGAATTATTTTTACGACGCTGCATCATGGTGATGAATTTATCAAACAGGTAATCAGCCTCATGGGGTCCAGGGCTGGCTTCCGGGTGCCCTTGAAAACAAAAAGCCGGCTTGTCGGTTAATTCGAAGCCTTGCAGGCTGCCATCGAACAGCGATACATGCGTGATGCGCGCCGTGGCAGGCAATGTACCGGCATCGACTGCAAATCCATGATTTTGACTGGTAATAATAACTTTCCCGCTGGCTATATCTTGCACCGGATGATTCGCACCATGATGACCAAATTTCATTTTTACGGTGCGCGCGCCGCTAGCTAACCCCAATAATTGATGACCCAGGCAGATACCAAATATCGGGATATTGCTTTGCAGCAGTGACTGGGTTGCAGAAATGGCGTAATCGCAGGGCTCTGGATCGCCAGGGCCGTTAGAAAGAAATACGCCATCCGGCTGCGTTGCCAGGATCTCATTGGCAGATGTTTGTGCCGGAAAAACCGTCACTTTACAACCACGTTGTGCCAGTTTGCGCAAAATTGTACGTTTGATGCCGAAATCAAAAGCTGCGACGTGAAATTGGAAATCTCCTGGGGTCTGAAAACCGGACTCCAATGACCATTCACCTTCCGCCCAGGAATACGATTGACGGCAACTGACTACTTTGGCAAGATCCATTCCGGCCAATCCGGGAAATCCTCTTGCAGTTTGTAATGCTTTTTCCTCATCTACATCGCCTGCCATGATGCAGCCGGATTGCGCACCTTTTTCCCGCAAAATGCGCGTCAGCTTGCGGGTATCGATTTCAGCAATCGCGACGACCTCTTGTTCCTGGAGAAATTCAGACAAAGTATGGGTTCTGCGGAAATTACTTGCCATCAAAGGAAGATCGCGGATTACCAAACCCGCCGCATGAACTTTGTTGATATTGCCGGATTCGAAATCTTCTGGGTTAATTCCCGTGTTGCCGATATGGGGGTATGTTAATGTAATGATTTGCCGACAATAGGACGGGTCGGTTAATATTTCCTGATAACCGGTCATTGCGGTATTGAAAGCAACCTCTCCTGTTTTTATGCCATCAACGCCAATAGACACGCCACGAAAAATTGTTCCATCAGCGAGTGCGAGGATGGCGTGCGGTCGTTGTGACACAAAAAACTCCTTGGAAACTGACAAGATATGGAAAACAGAACCAAGATTGATTCGTTTGAATGCCTTGGTTATTGAAGATGAAATTATACGTGAAAAAGGTTTATTTTTCTATTGGTACTGTCAAGTTAACTATCAAGAAAAATGCGCTGGGAAATTGAAACGAAAAATCCTTTCTCATCGAGTATTCATTGGAATACGAGGCGTGATCAGTGTTATCCCTTCCTATAATCAAAAACCAAACACATAGAGGCTAGTAAGGCATGGTATGCCCCATTGCGTTTTACAGTTAACAGGCCTGTTAGTTGAGTAGCTGGAAAAATATTGATAGGGTTATTTAACAAGCAGCACCGGTTTCTCGGCAAGGTGAATGACCTTGCTTGCTACTGATCCAAGCAATAGATTCTTGATCGCGCCCATGCCGCGCGTGCCCATCATGATTAAATCACAGTGATGCTTTTGCGAGAAGTCGGTAATGGTTTCGGCGGGATTGCCACTAAGTAGTCAACCCTGAAAAAGTATCGAACAATAATTATTCCAAGCAAGCTATCGGGAAAAATGAGTGGCTATAAAAATGTAGCACCTGATGATTTGAGTTTCCATCCAAGAATTCAAGCAATCTGCATCTTTCTTCACGGAAAAAAGAGCCAGAAAATGGCTATCAACCATTGTTTCATGTTCCAGGCAGCAGCGGCCATCAATAGGTCGATGTGATCGCCAAGCGCACCCTTCAGGTAGTTTCTCGACAACCGGTAATCCGATTTCAGGTGACCGATAATGGGCTCAATCGCTGCACACCTTCTGCATTGTTTGCGTTTTCTGTCTCTTTGATAACGGCGTATCTCGTTTTAATGCTTTCCCCGGTAGAATGATCTGTGTTCCATTGACTTCGCGTTTGCCGCGATAGCCGCGGTCACATCGCTTGTTTAGCCACTTTGCCTCGTGAAGCCTCAAAGTATGACGCAGTATCTCGGGTAAAGTATGACTGTCATGCAGATTCTGCTCGTGGCTGACCACGCCCACAATCAGGTTGTCCTTTGCTGTACTAGCGGTCGATGCTTTGGAAGCCATAAGCATAAAGAATATAAAAATAGGGGAGTAGCTTATCTGAGTTATGCTGAATTGGAGTATTTTGACTGCAAATACGCGAACAATCGTACTCAGCTTTTACATCAGCAAACTTGCGTAAGAGAACGAAGCGTGCGCCGGTTCAAATCAATGGGGTACAGGCTAACGATACCTGCTATCTATGAAGCTGTGTGCAATCTATTCAATCTTGGCCACATAATTTACACTTATTCATGCGCTATTTGATGCAGTGTTCTTTTAACAATTGATACTAAATCGGCAGCGGTTCATGTCACTTATTGTATTCTGGCTGGGAAACATTGATAAACACTGAAACTACGTCTTCCGTCATTAATTTCTGAAATGGGGGCAATCGTATCGCCCCCCATCAAAGCGGCCTCATTACGTGCCAGATCCGCAAGTTCATCCGCAACTTTTTCCGTATCACGGTTAAACACTATTTTGCTTTCAACTTTAGCAGTGACTTGACCTAGTTTTTTGCATGACTCGACCGTTCTGGCGGATTGCACTAAACGTACGCTTTCGCCATTTGAAGTAACCTTAACCCATGTGCAAGAAGACAGTATTAAACTACCACAAACAGCAATAAGGATTTTTTTCATTAAATAGCCTTTTATTAAAAGATAGGCTCTAGACTAGAAGACACAATCTGTTAGTCTAGCAAGATGTTAATAAACAG
>NZ_CADEGP010000080.1 GCF_902826915.1 uncultured Nitrosomonas sp. | reverse complement strand
ATCAAACCTCTGCATGTCTATTCGATGTGATCGAATAGATCAGCGTTTCCCTAGGGCCTGTTAACACTACCTAAGTGCTTCGACGATAAGAGCGAAATGGGTGAATGAGAGAAAGATGATATCCAGTTTGTCGAGTCTGGAGAATATTCGACGAAAGCCCTTGAGTCTGCGGAATAATCTTTCGATCTCATTGCGTTTTTTGTACATGGCACGGTCATATTCCCAGGGCTCCAAGCGATTAGTTTTGGGTGGGACAACCGGGATATAACCGAGCTCCAATGCAAGCTGTTTGGTTTGAGCACCTTCATAAGCACGATCCATCAGAAGATGAGTAGGTGAAGAGACGGGGCCGAGCGTTAACAAGAGTTGTCGCCCTTCCGGTGCATCATGCGCATGCCCCAGAGATAAGGCAAAGGTTATGGCTGTTCTGGCATCTACGGCAACCAGATGAATCTTGGTGGTCCAGCCACCTCGGGATTTACCGATGGATTGCGGGCCGTTTTTTTTAATGCATCAGTACCATCAGGGTGCACTTTGATGCTGGTGCTATCCATCGAAACGGTTTCAATTTTGATGCGAATGATTTGTTGTTGCTGCAACTGCTCAAAAACTTTTTGGAGCACGCCACTTTTCGCCCATCGATTTATTCGAGTGTAGATGGTGTGCCAATTGCCGAAGCGCTTGGGCAGTCCACGCCACTTGCAATCATGCTCGGTAACATACAGAATAGCATTGAGAATTTGTAGATTGGAATGACTGACATTGCCACGTTGGCGCGGCATACAGTGTTCGATCTGTTGATATTGGCTTTCGGTGATTTCCATCACCATATTATATCAAATAGTGTTAACAGGCCCTAAATATGTCTCTTAAGTAATCACGCTATTTTGTCCAACTTAGGTTGACGGTATACAGTTATCCTCAGGATTTCTAGATTCTTTTAACCCAAACAGGTCGCACATCGCGCTACTAGTTTATCCCCAAACCGATATCCAAAGCCTTGCCTTGACAACAAAGTCCATGTAGTCTGCTGAAGTTATTAATCGTCTTAAAACAGACAGCTACAACTAAAGGAAATCATGAGTATTTTGCATCAATGGCATTTCTTCCGCTCCGGCGGTTTCGATCAAGTTCACTTAAACTCAAGTGCTGACTTAACATCACTCGGCGAGCTCGACCCCAAACTCTGGGCAGCACTGAGTTGCCCTACCGATAATCTGGAATTTGATGCTAAAACACTCGAATTCATTGATACCGATAATGATGGTCATATACGCGTCCCAGAGATCATTGCCGCCGTGAATTGGACCACCTCACTGCTAAAGAACCCGGAAGATATGATCCGTGGATCAAATTCCCTGCTTTTGACCGCTATTAATGATGACACGGCAGAAGGCGCACTGTTACTGGCATCGGCAAAAGAAATATTGCTCAATATCGGCAAAGGCGAAGAGCCCGCAATCACCGTTGAAGATACGGCAGACTTGAACAAGATTTTTGCCAGCACAAAATACAACGGGGATGGCATTATTCCTTCAAGCACCGCGTTAGAATCCAGTACTCAAACTGTCATTGAGGAAATTATTTGTTGCGTCGGATCGGATGAAGATCGATCAGGCTTGCCAGGCATCTCTGAAGAAAAAATCAAACAATTCTATATTGAAGCAAACGCTTTCTCTGAATGGTGGCGAGAAGCGGAGAAAGACTCAATCAACATTCTACTACTGGGCGACGAGACGAATGCTGCCGAAGCAGCGTTCGATCGGGTTAAGGTTAAAATTGATGATTATTTTACACGCTGCAGATTGGCAGAATTTGATCAGCGTGCCAGTGATCCGTTGAATCCTGCGCTAACGGAATATGAAGCACTGACCAGCAAAAATTTGTCGGCAGATTCTGAAGAAGTTGCTGCTTTTCCTTTGGTAAAAGTTGAAGCGAAAAAACCGCTTCCGCTTGAAAACGGAATTAATCCTGCCTGGACTGGAGCGCTGACTGAGTTTAAAAAGAAGGTTGTTGTTCCACTGTTAGGAAATAAAGATAACCTAAGCAATGAAGATTGGCAGGAATTATGCAATAAATTCTCTGCTTATCAGGCTTGGTTGCGAGCCAAGCGTGGGGCTGCTGTGGAGTCTCTAGGAATCAAGCGCGTTCGCGCCATTCTGACGGGCGGATATCATGACAAAATCATGCAACTGATTCAGAACGACAAGTCACACTCCGGCACTGCGGATGCCATCAATTCGGTGGAAAAGTTAATTCGCTTTCATTGCCATCTTTTTCAGCTATTGGATAATTTTGTATCTTTTCATGATTTTTACACGGCCCAGAACAAGGCAATTTTTCAGGCCGGGTCGCTTTATTTGGATGGTCGTAGCTGTGATTTTTGTTTGCATGTCACAGATATCAACAAACACAGCAACATGGCAAATTTAAGTGGCACCTATCTGGCCTATTGCGAGTGTCGGCGAAGGGACGATGATAGTAAAAAAATGAATATCGTTGCGGCCTTCACGAATGGCGATGCAGACAATTTGATGGTGGGCCGAAACGGCATTTTTTATGACCGCAAAGGTCAAGACTGGAATGCGACAATCGTAAAAATTATCGAACACCCCATCAGCGTCCGCCAAGCGTTCTGGTATCCATACAAGCGAATCGGCAAAATGATCGGTGAACAAATCGAAAAGCTAGTCAGCGCCCGAGAAAAAGCGGTGCAAGATCAGGCCGCTTCCGGTATAGCAAATGCCGCACAAGCAGCGGATGCAGCCAAGACACCGCCCGCGCCATTTGATGTCGGGAAATTTGCCGGTATTTTTGCCGCCATTGGATTGGCCATTGGAGCCATCGGAACCGCGATTGCATCTGTCGTTACAGGTTTCATCAGCTTAGTCTGGTGGCAAATGCCACTCACAATCCTTGGATTGATTCTCTTGATCTCTGGTCCATCGGTTATCCTTGCGTTTCTCAAGTTACGCAAACGTAATCTGGCACCATTATTAGACGGCAATGGCTGGGCAGTAAATACACGCGCCATTATTAATATCCCTTTCGGCGCTTCACTAACGAAAATAGCCACCTTACCGCCCGGCGCTCAGCGGTCGCTGGTCGATCCTTATGCTGAAAAGGAACGCCCATGGAAACTCTATTTGTTTCTCATATTACTGCTGAGTAGCATCCTATATTTTTGGAATAGTGATTACTTCAACAAAAGCACTGAAGGAGAAACACAAGAGCAACTCTCGAGTAAGAAAAATGAAACATCCACTGGCGACAAGGCCAAACTCGATAGCGCCAATTTGGAACATAAAACCCCGAATACGCCTCAATCCGCGAGCAATTTAAAACATGACGCCAAAGCTGCTGCAGATAAACAATCCGGGGCGTCATCGGCAACAATTGTTCCGGTGCCCAAGCCAACCAGTCATTGAGAAATTAATTTACGCTGTTTTTAAACCATCTGCCACAATCGGAGCAATTCAGTATAGAAAACCGAACAAGAATTATATTTTATTAATTACAATCAATAGTTTTTAAATACCTCTTCATGTAACATAAGATATTAAATCGTCATGTTATAAACTCACACGAAAGCACTCTTATCAATGTTTTTCATAGAAGGAGCTGTTATGAATAAGTCGCAAAAAAAAGAAATATGCAATTTATTGATCTTATGCACTCTAATATTCGGCAGCTCGAGCGCCTTAGCAGGGAAAATTCATTCTCCTTGTAGTTATCATCCGATCGACATTGATAAATACGGCAAGCAGCCTTTCCAGAATCCACCCGAACTGCATCCACAAAATGGCAGGCTAGAAACTGAACTGACAGTACAGTATACCGATCCCAAAACCACTAGCATTGCGGGTTGTGGCGTAAAACTGCGCGCTTATAACGGTAAGCTGGTGGGCCCGACCTTGCGTATCAGGCAGGGAGATGTCATCAATTTACTGCTAAAAAACCGATTACCGAAAGAATCGCCCAACGAAATTCAAGCGCAATTCGATCATGAGAACCAAAACGCCTATCTGGATACCATTCCGGCGTCTTTCAATACCACTAATGTACACTTCCACGGCTTACACGTATCACCTACCGGCAACAGCGATAACGTATTGCTGGCCATTGCGCCGCAAACCGATTTCCCTTACGAAGTCACATTACCGCAAGACCATCCGATCGGTTCTTACTGGTATCACGCTCATGCGCACGGCTCGACGTCAATTCAGGTCGGCAGCGGTATGGCAGGTGCCATTATCATCGAGGACAATCCAATCACCACGCCAAAAGCACTATTGGCCGCCAATGCCAACGAAAAAATCTTCGTGCTGCAAACCACCCTATATAATCAAAAGGGGGAACTGAACAACATCACCAGCCTGTTCCCCGGCCCATCCCAACCCAAAGATTGCAATACTGCTGCTAACAAGGATACTTGGCCATGTTCGCAACGACGTATCACCATCAACGGTCAGATTGTTCCAATCATCACCATGAAACGTGGCGAAGTACAGCGCTGGCGTTTGATTGATACTGCTTTTCGCGAATCTATTGCATTTGCGGTCGAAAAGCACGATTTGCATGAAATTGCACTGGATGGAAACTATCTCGGACGTGTCGACACTTGGAAAGCCGGAACACCAATCGACTTGCAGCCCGGCTACCGCAGTGATGTCTTAGTCAAGGCCAGCATGACTCCGGGAGAATACCGCATCATCGATCAACCGGTCTCCAGTCTCAAATCACTGCGACAAGTCGACGAACCGGAAAATTTGCTGGCCATCCTAAAAATTACCCACGAAGTGGACGATATGGCTTTGCCAACCAGCGAGGAAATGGCTGCATTAGCGCCTTTTGGCAATCTCGACTTAAGTAAAAAAGCTGTGGGTGTACAAGAAGTCGCTTTTAAGCTCGGTCAGGATATGCCGGGGAAAAAGAACTACTTTCAAGTCAATTACCGCGCGTTTAATCCCGGCCATGTCCGTCAATTGGAATTGGGCGCCGTCGATACGTGGTCTCTCACCACAGTCGGCGACCCTGCTGCAGTTCCGAACGGCATTCCGCCGACCCCGCATGTGTTTCACATCCATGTCAATCCGTTCCAATGGCAACGCACAGGCCCGGACGGCAAACCGCAAATGGTCTGGAAAGATACGCTACTGGTGCAAGGCCCGGCAGTAACCAATATATATACGCAGTACCATGCCTATATCGGTAAGTTTGTCATACATTGCCACATTCTCGATCACGAGGATCTGGGCATGATGGAAGTCCAAGAAGTAGTCAATATACCGGTTGCACATAGCCATTAATCGTCAGGAGAACTCGCGATGCCGATTCGAAAAGCCAGAATCACGCGGTACGACCGCATCCGCAAAATCCTGAATGAAGCCGCCGCAGGCAGCTCCGTCGATTATGACGGTATTGGGCAGTTTTGGAATCATGGCGCCAAACAGCTCAAAGAAGCGTTCATTCACGGCATTCGCCTAGTTGCACCGGAAGCGGAGAAAATCAAAAGCTGTTGCGGGCAAAACGTCGATCAAAGCACCCCGGCTCACGGTGCCACATCAATGCTGGTACGCGGGTTGAAAGGAGAAACGCCATTCGACGGCTCGCAATTTCCACGTTTACCGTGGGGCGGTAAGGCGGTATCGCCGGAAGATATCGAATTCATCAGCAACTGGATCGACGATGGGTGCCCGGAGGATGACCACATACAGGCTATTACTGCCGATATACAGCAATGCGAAACATTACCAACCCGGCTATCGGTGCACGAAATCGTCGAGTTGGATCTGGCTGCAAAAGGCACGCGCACACCCAGTCGCCCCGGTGAGTTGCGTCAGCGCAGCAATCTCGATTGCCTAAACGAGGACGAACTCAAACGACTGAGCAATGCTTTCCACTACTTGTATCGCCTCAATGATTGGCCGGAAGATATTCGCAGCTATAACAACCAGGCATTGATCCACCAGAATCACTGCCAGCATGGCTGGGAACGCTTTCTCGCCTGGCATCGGGCGTATATTTATGAGTTTGAGCAAGATCTGCGGGATTTCGATGCAGATATCATGCTGCCATACTGGGACTGGGTAATGCCGCAATACCGACCAGAATGCGCGCAGAACGGCTGGATTATTCCTAAATCGTTCCAGGCCTTTTTGACCCTCGAACAAGCGGAAAAACTGATCACCGAATTAAAACCCAGACCTTCCGCTGCACAAAAACGCGTATTCCTGCAACTGGCCGAGCAGAAACAGCATTTCACATCGCAAAGCGTGTTTTTCCGCTATGTCTACAACACCATTGGCTACCAGCACGTAACACCGCAACCGCAGGACGCCAACCGGCAGCGCATGATCGACGCGCTGCTGGCATCCAATCCGTTCTGGTATCCGTTGCGCTTTCCGGCGGAATATGGCGGCCAAACCATCAACGAAGCAATTCATTATCACTATCCGTCCGCCAGTGACATCCAGCAAATACTGAGTCTGAACAATTTTCGTGATTTCGGCGGCGGCAGCATTTACGACGCCTCATTCGGATTTCTCGATCAGAATCCGCACAACACCATGCATATTTGGACAGGCGGCATGAATCCCTATTACGGAAATGACAAGTCGTACGAAGAAAACAGCATGATCTCGTTCCAATCGCCACAGAACGATATCGCTAAGCTGCGCAGCACCATGGTGCAGGCGGGTGGACGTCGTTTCCACTCACGCTCCGATATGTACAGTCAGCCGCAATATGGCGATATGTTCAGCAACCTGACCGCTTCCTACGATCCGATTTTCTGGTCGATTCATGTCAACGTAGATCGATTATGGTGGGAATGGCAACGGCTCAATCCCAGCGCCACGCCGGTAGAGTTGGACGCTATATTGTCGCCATGGAATTATACCGTGCGCGATACGCTGGACGCAGCGCGCTTTGGTTACGAGTACGTTCGCAGCTCTCATTTTATCCCGGTAGGACTGAACGCGCCGATTGGGCGCATCATTTCCAAGCCGATTCCGGTTAATGACCTCACACAAGGATTCCGCAAAGCAGAAATCCGCTTACATTGGGTGCCGCAATTATCGCGCTCCTGCTTTATCCGCGCCTTCCTGAATCAACCAGGAGCGAATGCGAAAACACCATTGCAAAGCAATCCGCATTTCGCGGGCTATCTCTCAATCTTCGGCCACGGCGCATGCTACGGTGGCCCCGGTCATTGCGACACGCCGCCACCCAGAACGCGCGATTACGATCACCGCACACGCAATCACAATACGCCGCGCAATCACAGAATCGATGTCACCGAATGCGCCAGAAAGCTGTTGGCCACGGGCGTTAGTGAATTACAAATCACTTTAATCGTGATTGGTGCCGACTACGAGGAAGATATCGATCTGCTCAAACTGGAAGGCGTTTCATTGAATTTTCTCGATTGATTACAGGAGATTTTCGTGGCAACCTATAAAATCCACCCCGGCATCGGTATCGCCCGCCTGGGTAACAGCGAAACCGAATTCTATCTCGCACCCGAAATACCTGCCGGGTTACCTCACGCTTGCGACGCCAAAGGCAACCCCATTTTGTCCGACGATCTCAGCACCCCGATATTGGTAAAAAACTTCAAAGACAAAAATGGCCGGATCAAGCGTCAAGCAGCCCGATTCCAAGTATTCGTATACGACGACGAGACGCCGGATGGACGTCCGCTGAAGTTGGGCGATGCCGTCGAAGGCGGCGGCAATCACGGCAAACTGATCGATATCCAATGGCGCGTCTATTTGGCAAATAAAAAAGCATCCTGGTACGAATTCAATACCCGCTCCGGCGAGCACGGCTACGCGGACAATCATCCGCGCCGCAACGCATCAATTGAAAATCGCGACCGCTTAATTATCGATCCTGGCCCGCGCACCATCAACAGCACCAATTTGCGCCATGCAAGCTTTGACCGCTCCGGTAACAACGTATATGCAACCAATTTCCCACCGCAGGGCTTAACACCCCACGACATTGATACGCTCGGTGAGATTCTGACTGACGACACCGCCCGCTTGCTCGTGCTGGGTGGATTCGGTCGTTCCGGCAGTGAAAAGTCCGGGCCGGGTGAGCCGCATATTTCACACTACGCTAATAACAACGGCTGGTATGACGATGTCTCCGACGGGCCGGTAATGGCGCGATTGGCGATGTATTCCGATCAAGTAGGTGCGGTACGCTATATCGATGTGGAATACCCGGCGTGGGTAGTGGTCGGCTATCCACGCTTCGTGCCGCAGATCCATGACATGGTTACCATGGACGAAGTACTATATGATTTATTTCTGCGCGAATTCGCATACGACACCAGCTTATACGGCCGTCTGGGAGGTTTCGACTGCCCGGAAACTGTGCCAGTCCAGAATCAGACAGCGTTGAGCCAATGGCAAGCAAGCCGACTGACCTGGAACAAAGACTTCAAACCCTGGTTTTATCGCGATATCTGGCCAATTTTGTTCAGACCGAATGAATTTCTGTATTTGAGCAATATTCTGGCGCAATCCAATTTCCCGCACGATCAGGAACAGCGCGGCACTTTTGATCCGTTCAAGCTCGGGCGAACACCGGGCCATGCGCAAAAGCGCACGGGTGTGGAATCGGCCGATACCTCCCCGACTGCCCGCGATGCCAGTCAGGGTGAAGCATTTATCGCTACCCAGCAACCTCTTGAGGATCAGCACAGTGATCCCTATCGGCCAATGCGGCAATTTCTGTTCGACTTACTGCGCCGCAACGGCGAGGATAACGAATTCAAATTGGAAGACAAAGTCGGCAGCCGAGTGCATAACCTGCCATTGATGCCATTATTATGCGGCGATAATCCGCTGACCAACGAAGTCGTCACCAAATTCCTGCGATTAACCGATTATCAATTGTTCATCCTTAAACAATGGGCTGAGGGTCGATTCATCAACGAAATGGAACAAGGCTGGATCAATCGGAAGAAGTACCCGGTATTTTTCCCCTACCCGACAACCCCGCCCGAAAATGGACGCAAACTGGATCGCGGCATACTGAGTAACGTACTGGGTGGCGCGTTCTGTCCCGGCGGCGAATTGAATTGGATCATGCGCAATCCTTCGATTTACTGGACACCTTACCGCATCAAGGCGGATCGTCACGTGGCGGATTTTCTGCAATCCGCGGCACAGGCAAATGCGAACCGGCAACCGACAAGCGTGATTGAAGAAATGTGCTTCAGTATAAACAACACACTCAGCCACAATAATAATTTCGGAACAGGCCTGCAACCCGGTGATTTGACCAAATATATGGCGTTGCCGTGGCAAGCGGACTTCAATGAATGCACCACAAATACCATCAACATCACGTACGCCGACTGGAATACCATCAATGCCGGTAACGACAATGACCAACGGCTCAAGCTCGAAGAAAAAATGTGGGATACGTTGTGGTGGCCTGCACACAGACCATTGCAATCCAACGAATTAACCGGTTTCGAGAACGGCCAGCCCGTCACTACATGGACTACCTGGAGCCGGGGTATCCAACAAACCTACGCCGGTGATTTGAAAATGGTGGAAGACTGGTGGAAGCTCGGATTTATCATTCGCAATCCGTATCTGCCTGGTATCGATAGCACACCATCAACAGGCCCTGATAACCGTTATTACAGCATTGAGCGCTACGGCAGTGAGCAGCTAGTCGCCTCGGATCCGCAACTCAGCACCATTATCAATCCCGCTAAGAATACTTGATCAAGGAGATCTCCATGAATGACAACCCGTTTACCGGCAACTGGACTTACCGTAGCTTATTGAACAACCCGGAGGTAAACCAAGCTTTCAACAATCTGGAATTTGGCCGGGGAACTATCACCATCAATGAAGATGCGATGCAATTGCTGAGCGGTATCATCGGCGGTCCGGGATGGTCGCTGACGTTAAAAGGTTCACGCGAATACGGCACGCCAATGCGAATCCGTTTTCAAGGGACAGGCATCGTCAATGGCGAACAATGGATTTACGATTATGAAGGCTATTTGATCAATCACTGGCCAAATGGCGTCCAACAACGGCCTGCGATTGTCGGTTCGGTGATTCGCACCATCCCACATTCCGGCAGCGAGCCGGGCACGGTGTCTCCCGCTGGCGTGGTCGCATCGTTTTATGCCGTCAAAACCGACTAACGAAAGCTTCGACGTCTTTATCATCGGTGCCGGCCCCGCCGGCACAGCAGCAGCAATCTCACTTCGCGAAATCATACCTGATGCCCGTGTTGGTATCGCAGATACGGGAAAAGCTGCTCATTTCCATGTCGGCGAATCAGTACCGCCACCCATAAAACCATTTCTTGATCATCTAGGGGTAGCAACCGCCTTCGAGAATGCGGCGCATAGCCCGGCTTTCCGAACTCTAAGCGCTTGGGGAAGCAGCGGGCTCGAAAGTAATGAGTTTTTTCTGCACGCTTACAATACCGGATGGCGATTGGATCGCACGAATTTTAACGCCATGCTTAAGACAGAAGCAATTCGTCGAGGAACTGCCAACATATCTGCACGGGCATTTTCACTTGCCGAAAGCCCTCATGGCTGGCTTATTGATTGCGGTAATGTAGGGAAATTTTCAGCCCGCTATGTCATCGATGCCAGCGGTCATACGGCGGTCGTATCCCGCTGGTTAAAATACGCGCCGCGCAAGCTGGATCGGTTAATTGGATGCGCGGTATTTTTTGAGCACCAAACGCAACAACCGGAATTATTCGATACGGAAACTGCCGTGATCGAAGCATGTTATCAGGGCTGGTGGTACACCGCCGCCATTCCAGGTCATCGAAGGATCGCCATGTTGATGACCGATGCGGATATTGCACGGCAACTAAGCATTGCCAACATGTCAACCTGGCTGCATCATTCTTCGTTGACAAAACATATCAAGCAGCGCACTGATACACGCTTTCCCTTGACGCAACCAATGATTTTCCCAGCATCATCACGCTGCTTTACAGATACTTACCCTCCCGGAATTGTAGCTGTCGGTGATGCTATCTCAAGTTTTGACCCCTTATCATCACAAGGCATCGTCAAGGCACTGCGATCAGCGTTATACGCTTCCTATGCCATCGCTGATCACTATTTGGGAAACGATACAATAGGTTTTTCTAAATATTTCACACTGATGCGCAATGAATTTGATAATTACTCTGTCACTTGGCAAGACTATTATCGACGTGAACAACGTTGGCCGGAAGCGCCATTTTGGCAACGACGACACCGGATGAAGCTGACGTAAGTATCGTATTATGAGAAAAATACTGCCTTTGTGAATCATAGGTCAAATCTTAGAATTGAGAGCTATAGTCAAATCTGGTGTATGAGAATCAAGCGACCTGCTGTTTTTGA
>NZ_CADEGP010000079.1 GCF_902826915.1 uncultured Nitrosomonas sp. | reverse complement strand
TAACATACAATCTGGGCAGCCTTTTTAGGTTGTATGCCATAGCTTGTAAGATATACCAGGCATGCGCTTGTGTTAATCGTGTCCTGAAACGAGACAGCACCGAATGATCCGGAACATCCTCCTCCAGACTCAGGCCCAAAAAACCGCATCACGTGCAGATTCGCGTTAGCCATGTCTTCAACGGATTCATCACTGAGTCCACCGTGCCAGATTCCTGCCAGCAAAATATTTTGAACAGCAGCAATCCGGGATAGGCAGGACGGCCTGCGGCATCATATGTGGGGGCAATAATATTCAACGATTGCTTTTTCTATCAATTCCCAATCAAATCAGGTAATCGATTTGATTGGGAAAGTTTCCTTTGCGAGTGCGGCGGGTGACATCAAACTCTGAAAAACTCATATCAACTAACTCAACAATATGATTAAAAACATTATTATATCATCATCCACGCCTGAAAATGACTCTAACCGTGCAAAGTTCTTACACCATGACATTCGACAACAGGAAAGAGTTTGCGGAGCATGAAATCATCGCAGCGGAACTGAATGCGGATGTTTATTTCGCTCACCCCTACCATTATTCATGGGAGCGTGGCTTGAACGAGAACAGCAATGGGCTGCTGCGACAGTATTTCCCCAAGGAGATGGAATTGACTAGGACTACCCAAGAACAAGTGCAGTGGATAGACTCAACCATCGGCCACGCAAGGTGCTTGGATTCAGAACCCCGTTTGAGGCATTCTTCGGGAAGACGGTGCGCTGCACCAAACCACCGTTAGGCGTTGCACTCCGAAATTGAATCCGCGCTGTAATAGGTTGAAATAGGAGCAAGGTTACTTCGCAACGCTCACGAAATTTCTATTTTCATGAATTATGAGGCGCAATCCCAATTGCAACAATTCATCCCAGACATCCCCTCGCGCAACTCCCTTAATCATCCGGTCTATTTCTGCGGCATCGGATAAACTTTGCATTAGCGCTTTCAAGCTGACGCGGTTGACCGCAGTTTGTGCTGATTTCTGCCGGTCACCCCAAATTCTGGCGGTCTGTAGTAACTGTGTGAGTGATTGACCCGTGTCGAGGCCCTGGCGAATAGTAATCAGCTGTCGTATTTGTTCAGTCAGAGTGGCGAGAATCAGCAGCGGGGCAGTGCCTTCACCTTGCAAACCGGTCAGAATACGAATAAAGCGTGTGGCATCTGCATTGATCATGGCATCTGATAATTGAAAGGCATCATAGCGCGCCACATTCAGCACGGCATCTTTTACTTGCTCGAAAGTTAGGCTGCCACTAGGGTAGAGTAACGCGAGTTTCTGAATCTCTTGATGTCCGGCGAGCAAGTTGCCTTCAACTTGATTCGCTAAAAATTGCAACGTAGCAGAATCAGTCTTTTGTTGTTGTCTACCAAGACGTTGCCCGATCCAGTCAGGTAATTGATTGCGTTCGATGGTGTAAACTTGGACTAGAACGCCGGTAGCCTCAAGCGTTTTGAACCATTTTGTCGCTTGTCCTTGCTTATCGATCCGAGGTAGTGTGAAGAGGGTGAGCGTATCGGGAGGCAATGCACTGCAATAGTTTTCGATCGCTTTACCGCCTTCCTTGCCGGGCTTGCCGGAAGGGATGCGGATATCCATAATTTTGCGATCACCAAACAAAGACAGGTTATTGCCGGCATTCAGCAAATCAGACCAATCGAAGTGCTGATCCACAGCGAACAGTTCGCGTTCGGTATACCCATGCTGCTGCGCATGAGTGCGGATTAAGTCTGCAGCTTCTAAAATCAGCAACGATTCATTGCCAAATAAGGTGTACAGCGGTGCGGTTTGCTTTTGTAGGGATTGCGATAATTGATCGAGTTTTATACGCATGGTGATGGGGTATTGCCCGAAACGATCACGGCATTACTGTATGCTTTCGGCAGGAAATTTAATCGTTGACAAACGCCACAGGATTTGTTGAATGGCATCGGATTGCATGTCTTTTGCCAACAATCTTTCTTCCGATTCTTTGGCAAGGATTTGTGCATCCAGAAACGGCAGAACGCGGGTTAAGGATATTTCAGTATTTGGCATAATTTCAATGCCTCTGTTATCCAACACACGATAGTTCACCCGGTAAATCAAATTAAAATCCCGTACGCGACCGCCACCAGACAAAGACAAAATAGCTCTTTCATTAACTGCACTGATAATATCTAGCGTTGCTTCGGCTTCTGCGGTGCTGTCAACTAGACGGGTTGTCGGCGTGGCTTTGATCATACGCTCCATTTCTATGCCGATCGTATGTCCATCCGGCGCCGTAACATACATGGTCTTGAACGGTAGCGCAGCTGCTTGTCCGCGTAGATTAAAACCGCAGGCTGTCAATAAGACCACGATGATCAGAATAACTAGATGCTGTTTATGTATGTTTATCATGGGCTAAGGATGCAAATTATTTATACGACGATATTAACCAATTTTCCGGGCACAACAATGATTTTTTTTATAGTTTGTCCTGCGGTAAATTTCTGTACCTGCTCATCAGTCAAAGCGGCTTTCTCCATCGCTTCTTTTTCAGCATCCTTGGCAACACAGATTTGTCCACGTAGTTTGCCATTAACCTGCACAATGAGTTTGATTTCGTCTTGTACCATTGCAGTATCATCTGCTTGTGGCCAAGGTTGAGCAAAAAGCTCGGTGCCCGGCTTGAGTTCATGCCAAAGCTCATGGCAGATATGCGGAACAATCGGGGAAAGCAGCAGCACAATATTCTCCAGAGCTTCCTGCATCAGGTTACGGCTGGTAGGATCGTTGCCCTGACATTTTGCCAGGCTATTCATAAGTTCCATTACAGCAGCAATGGCGGTATTGAACGTGTGACGACGTTCCAGATCATCCGTTACTTTGGCGATAGTTTGGTGCAGTTGGCGACGCAGGGCTTTGAGTTCCGAAGGCAGCGTCTGGTGTAATGCGGGATCAATCTTGATCACACCAAGCTGGAGATGGACATAAACCTGCCGCCATAAACGTTTGAGAAAACGGTAAGCGCCATCGACGCCAGCATCGGCCCATTCCAATGTTTGTGTCGGTGGACTAGCGAACATCATGAACAGGCGAGCAGTATCGGCACCATACTCTTGCACCAGATTTTGCGGATCAACGCCATTATTCTTGGATTTCGACATGGTGCCAATACCACCCGATTCAACCGGTTGGTTATCCGCCAGTAAAATTGCGCCGCAGCGTTTGCCTTGCTCGTCATACTGAATCTGAACTTCGGAGGGGTTGTAATAGGGAGTCCGTCCGCCGCTGGTTTTGCGGTAAAAAATTTCATTCAGCACCATGCCTTGCGTCAGCAGATTGGCAAACGGTTCATCCACAGCCAATAAACCCAGATCGCGCATGACCTTGTTCCAGAAGCGCGAATACAGCAAATGCAAAATAGCGTGCTCAATGCCGCCAATGTATTGATCGGCTGGCAGCCAGTAATTAACGCGCTCGTCAGTCATTGTCTGGTGTTGATCCGGGCAAGCATAACGCGCGTAATACCAGGATGAATCGACGAAGGTATCCATGGTGTCGGTTTCCCGACGCGCGGGTTTGCCACATTTGGGGCAGGTGCATTGGTAAAAAGATGGCGTTTTTGCCAGCGGATTGCCCGAGCCATCGGGTACCAGATCCTGCGGCAGTACGACCGGTAATTGATCATCCGGCACTGGTACTACGCCACAGTCGGTACAATGAATCAGCGGAATTGGACATCCCCAGTAACGTTGGCGTGAAATGCCCCAATCGCGCAAGCGATACTGCACGCGCTTATTGCCGAGACCTTTAGTTTCAAGGTCAACAGCAATAGCATCGATTGCAGCACTAAAGCCAAGGCCATCGTATTTTCCAGAATTAATGCAGACACCGTCTTTCATGTCATAAAAATCCTGCCAGGATTCGGGAGAAAAGGTGTAATTAGCTAGGGCTTCTTTATTTTGAGAAATACCTTTTTCGTTCCAAGTACCACTCTCAATTTCTTGTTCGATAGAGATAGTAATACCGGGTTTAATAACCTGTTTTATAGGAAGTCCGTATTTCTTGGCAAATTCAAAATCACGCTCATCATGTGCAGGAACCGCCATCACCGCGCCTTCGCCATATCCCATCAACACGTAATTGGCGACCCACACGGGTAGTTTTTGATTGTTAAGAGGATGAATTACGAATAACCCGGTATCTATGCCTTTTTTCTCTTGAGTAGCCAGATCGGCTTCTTTGGCTGAGCCGAGTTTGCATTCTTGGATGAAAGCTTGCAGGGATGGATTGTTCTGAGCGGCATGCAGCGCAATCGGATGTTCGGCGGCTACGGCCACGTAGGTTGCACCCATCAGCGTATCCGCGCGGGTAGTGAATACTTTCAGGTCTTGCGGCGTACCGGATTCGGTATCGGCGGGGAAAGTAATGTCAACACCGTAGCTTTTGCCAATCCAGTTGGCCTGCATGATCTTGACTCGTTCCGGCCAGCCGGTCAGGGTATCCAGAGCGGCAAGCAGTTCATCCGCATACTGAGTGATCTTTAGATAATACATCGGAATTTCGCGTTTTTCCACCGGAGCCCCAGTGCGCCAACCGCAACCATCAATCACTTGCTCATTGGCCAGCACTGTTTGATCAACTGGGTCCCAATTGACCGTGCCGGTAGTCTGATACGCCAGTCCCTGCTCCAGCATACGCAGAAACAGCCATTGGTTCCAGTGATAATAGCTCGGGTCACAGGTGGCAATCTCGCGCTCCCAATCAATACTCAATCCAAGGCTTTTCAATTGCTTGCGCATGTAAGCAATGTTGTCGTAAGTCCATTTGGCAGGAGAAACATTATTTTGCATCGCGGCATTTTCTGCAGGAAGACCGAACGCGTCCCAGCCCATTGGTTGTAATACGTTGAAGCCTTGCATGCGGCGGTATCGCGACAATACGTCACCGATGGTGTAATTTCGTACATGCCCCATATGCAACTTGCCGGAAGGATAGGGGAACATCGACAAACAGTAGTATTTAGGTTTTTCAGGAGTTTCGATTGCTTTGAATGCGGATGTTTGTTCCCAATATTGCTGCGCGTTTTTTTCAATTTCCTGGGGGTGGTATTTTTCTTGCATGGACGTGGAGTTTGGTTTTTACTTAAAGATGGCTAATTATAGCGTGAAGTATTTAGATGGAATGTGTCTATTATTGGTTCTTGTTGACAGCAGTGGTATTCGGTTGGCCCTATACGGGATTCTCTGTTAGCAGAATAAAACCCATTAGAGTTTTACCCTAAATGCACTGCCTCAAGATTAAGATTGCCTGCATTGTGCTATGTTTCAGAACAGGCGCGGCAATCTTGTTGATAGATTAATCCAGACGAAAGCCGATTTTAAGTTTTACTTGATAGTGCGCAACTTTGCCATCAACGATATGTCCACGTGTTTCCACTACTTCAAACCAATCCAGGTTACGCACGCTTGTACCAGCTTTCGCAACTGCGAGTTGGATGGCGTCATCACTGCTTTTGGTTGATGAACCAACAATTTCGATGATTTTGTAAATATGGTCACTCATTTCGGATCCCCTATACTATTGTTAAGAATTGAGTTATACCATATTCTTGGTTATCCGCTGCATTAGTCTTTGTGTTCATTATTAACCAAAATTATTTACATACCCTTGTGTTTCACAAGTTGTATCATGGTCAGAGTGAGATGAAATTCCGCTGATCCAACGTACGGAGAATATTAATTATGAAGTTCAGATTATTACTAATTCTATTCATTATCATTTTACTCGCGGCTTGCGCGACCACGCCCACGGGGAGAAGCCAACTGGCTTTCATGCCTGACAGTGAGCTTGATGCAATGGGGTTGCAGGCATTTACAACGATGAAGAATGAAAAATCAATTAACCAGAATACGCGAGAAAATCAGTTTGTGCGTTGCGTTGCAAACGCTATTACTCGTGAAGTTGGGGGAGACTGGGAAGTGGTGGTATTTGAAGATGATACGTTGAATGCATTTGCTTTGCCGGGAAATAAAATTGGTGTTCATACTGGGTTGGTTGATCTTGTCGATAATCAAGATCAGTTAGCTTCCGTGATCGGTCATGAGATTGGCCACGTGATGGCGAAACACAGTAATGAACGGATGTCGCAGAAATTGGGGGCGCAAATGGGAATGTCCATCGTCGCAGCGGTCGCTGCACCGACTACCCCCATGGGACAAACCGCATTAGGCTTGCTTGGAGTCGGGACACAATATGGCTTGATTATGCCGTTTAGTCGCTTGCATGAAAGTGAAGCCGATGCAATTGGTATTGAATTGATGGCAAAGACTGGATTTAATCCTGCGGAAAGTATTACATTATGGCAGAAAATGGCGCAGGCCAGCCAGGGGGAACAACCGGCAGAGTTCCTGTCGACGCACCCGTCCCATGAAACCCGAATTGATGATTTACGAGCGCTCCTACCTAAGGCCAACAAGATGATGCAGCAAGCACGCGCAGCCGGCAAGAATCCCAATTGTAAAAAATAACAGCTTATTATCCAGGCTCTGGTTCATCTGCCGGGAAATCTAGTTCAACTTTTGCACCGTCTGGGTCATGACAGAATAATTGCCAGATTTCCAATCCTTTGAGGCGGTGCAATTCATACTCGATATTGTATTGTTTTAAGGTGTTAACTACGGTTTGTAGATTGGATGCGGTAAACGCCATGTGATCGATGACGCCAGCAGCATTGGCGGGCATAGGTCTGCCCGCCATGATATGCAGTATCGATCGATCCCCGACATAAAGCCATGCACCCGGAGACGCAAGAGGTGGGCGATAACCTTCTTTAAGCCCCAAGATATCGATGTAAAAAGCCTTGCTTCTTTCTAAGTTACTACTTAATACCGTGAAATGATTTATGCCTGCGATAGCCATTTTGTAGTTGTCCTTTGTAACTATAAGCTTAGTTTATATCGTGCGTAATAAAATAATTTACCGTGCAATCAATTAACCAATTGAATGAAAACGAAACATTCGAAAAGACCATTTAATTATGACCATTAATCAATAATATTTTTATTACTATTATTTTTACAGATATAAAGTGATTTTGTTCGCCTGCTCCTAGTTTGATTGATTACCGATTCTATTAAAATCTGCAAACTCATTTAAGAAAGTATTCCTTTTTCCGTAAATCATAACCTGCGAACTAGCATAAGGTTCGTGTTTTTCATATAGAAGATGGAGTGAGATTTATGTTGCAAGAGCGAATCGCAAGTTTAGCAGATAGTCATTTAAACAACGAGTTTCTAACTTTTTGCCTAGGAAAGGAAGAATATGGGATAGAGATTCTTAAAGTACAGGAAATTCGTGGTTATGATGCTATTACTCAGATTGCCAATGCGCCTAATTTTATCAAAGGTGTCGTCAATCTGCGTGGAATTATCGTGCCCATTATCGATATGCGGATTAAATTCAAGCTGAGTGATGTGACGTATGATCAATTTACCGTGGTAATTATTTTAAATGTATCCGGACGTGTCGTAGGAGTCGTAGTGGATGGTGTGTCAGATGTAATTACTTTGGAATCAGAACAAATGAGGCCTACACCGGGATTAGGCGCAGTAATTGATACTGAGTACATTATGGGGCTTGGTGCCGTCGGTGAACGTATGTTGATATTGATTGATATCGAAAAACTGATGAACAGCAGTGACATGGAATTGATTGAGCAAAGTATAGATTGATGAGATTCTGACAAGTTTTTCTATAGATTTGGAACGAACTGTGAATTTTTAAGGAGGTTTTTATGTTGAAGAATATAACGATACAGTCGAGACTGGCATTAGTAATAGGCATGTTATCGGTATTGTTGGTAGGTGTTGGTGCCTTGGGTTTGTATGGTATCAATCAGTCTAACGATGGTTTAAAGACGGTTTATGAAGACCGCACGGTAGTTCTGGGAGATTTGAGTTTGATACTCGATCGGATGCATCGCGTTCGTCTCAACGCAGTAATGACAGCTAATATACAAGATGTTGCGGTTGCTAAGCAGCGTGTTGTAATGACTGCTGAAAGGGATGCTGAAATCAATGCTACATGGCAGAAATTCATGGCTACTTACTTGACACCTGAAGAGGAAAAGTTAGCGAATACTTTTGCTCAACAATGGCCGATATATAAAGAAGCTCGTGACCGTACAATGAGTCTGGCCATAGCAGGGAATTTTGAGGCAGCTGCTGATAATGCTACAAATGCTGCGACGCCAAGTTTTGATGCAGTGCATCAAACTATGTTTGATTTGATTGAATTGCAGTCAAGAGTTGCAGGTCAGGAATATGCAGAAGCGCAAAGCAATTATAATTTTGTGTTTACAATGACCAGTGCAGCTATAGGATTGGGTGTGGTTCTGGCAATTATTATTGGCCTACTTTTGATTCGCACCATTGTTGGTCCGCTAAATGAGGCGGTTGTGGTTGCGAATGCAGTGGCATCGGGTGATTTGACTAGCCGAATTGAGGTCAACTCAACCAATGAAACCGGGCGTTTATTGCAAGCGCTTAAAACCATGAACGAGAATTTAATTAGCCTAGTGAGCAAAGTGCGCACAGGAACTGATCAAATTGCCACCGCCTCTGGTGAGATTGCCTCAGGCAATACTGACTTGAGTCAGCGTACCGAAGAGCAGGCTTCTAGCTTGGAAGAAACCGCATCTTCCATGGAAGAATTGACTTCTACCGTGAAGCAAAATGCCGATAATGCACGTCAAGCCAATCAGCTGGCGGCAGGAGCATCTGAAGTTGCAGTAAAAGGTGGAGCTGTAGTTGGCCAGGTAGTGCAAACTATGAGTTCAATCAATGAAAGCTCCAAGAAGATCGTGGATATTATCAGTGTCATAGACGGTATAGCATTTCAGACCAACATTCTGGCGCTGAATGCTGCAGTCGAAGCGGCGCGTGCAGGTGAACAAGGTCGCGGTTTTGCGGTAGTGGCTACCGAAGTGCGCACACTGGCGCAACGTTCAGCCGCGGCAGCGAAAGAAATCAAGGAATTGATCAGCGATTCAGTAGCTAAAGTAGAAGATGGCACTCGTTTGGTGGATGAGGCCGGCACCACGATGGATGAGATTGTAATTGCGGTTAAGCGAGTAACCGATATTATGAGTGAGATCTCAGCGGCATCTCATGAACAAAGTTCAGGTATTGAGCAAGTAAATCAGGCTGTGTCGCAGATGGACGAGGTTACGCAACAAAATGCGGCTTTGGTCGAAGAAGCCGCTGCAGCGGCCGAATCCATGAGTGATCAGGCGCAAGCTTTGACTCAAGCAGTCAGTGTCTTTAAAATATCTGGCGGAGCTGGCTATACACAGGGTATGCCAATTAAAAGAAATAATCGTTCTGCATCAGTTGCCAAATTATCAAATAGAGTGCCTGCGAAGAAAGCAACGGTGAAGTCCGACGAGGATTCCGCCTCAGCACAGTCACGCAAAGTCGCGTCCGGTGGCGGTGGGGATGATTGGGAACAATTTTAGTCCGAGGCGAATCAGACTAGCATAAGTTTAGTCGCTTACAGCTGCCGGACTAAAGAAATTTTGATATAAGCACCACTCAATTACCGAGTGGTGCTTTTTTATTTGATCAGAGAGCGATGCATCTGATTTGCACGGCGACGAGGAAAGAGGCGGTGTTTTTGGCGTATCTTAGTAAGCGTCCAGCGGGCAAATCTCGGATGCTTCTTCATCCCATTTCTGCTGATAATTCTATCGCAATATCATTTAGATAAAGTCTGATCTTCTTAATTAGCATGAATCCTCAACTTAAATGGTTTTTATTGCTGAGAATTGAATATAATCTCAACACACAAACAATAATATCCTGTTACAGCATAAACCTGAGACTTGATACGTAAATTAAAGGCCCTCTGAGATTTGGATTGCGTTGCTGCTCAGTTCACTTCTGACCCACTACTTTCAATTCCAGAACAAAGGAATCTTTAGCCGTGCTTTACCATACCAAAAAAGTAGAGATTAATTTAGGCTATGCGTGCAATGCTAAATGCCCTTTTTGCTATTACTATGATTCCGTCATCACGAAATCCAATGAAAACACGCTGACTACAGAACAAGCGAAAAAACAGCTCAAGCAAGCCAAAATGCTTGGGGTACAAGAAATCGAGTTTACCGGTGGAGAAGTGACGCTACGTAAGGATCTGCCCGAATTGATCATGTATGCTAAAAAAGAACTTGGCTTTTCCATTGTCTGCCTGATCACAAACGGTATTAGGTTATCTAAGCGGGATTACGTCGCCAATCTCGTCGCTGCAGGCATTGATGATATATTGTTCAGTATCCATGGTCATGATGCGCAGACTCATGATGATCTGACAAAGGTTCCACGCAGCTTTGATCACATTCTGGAAGCTATCGATCACGCCAATGAATTTGGTTTAAGGGTGAGAACCAACACCGTTGTCTGCAAAACAAATTTCATGTATCTGACTGAAATTATGCAGTTGCTTATTAGAAAGAAGGTCGATAACATCAATTTTGTGATGTTCAATCCGGTGCTGCAAGCAAAGAATATTGATATCGTTAAAGAAGTATATGTCAATTACGCAGACGCAGGCCGAGAGATTATTAGAGCAATCAAGTCGTGCGAAGCTGAACTCCCTCATTTCAATGTAAGGTACATGCCCTTTTGCTTCCTTCCTGGTTACGAGCAATATGTGACGAACATGGATCAAATGACCTTTGATCCCGACGAATGGGACAATTTCACAAGTTTCCAGATCAGAAAAGGCCGTCTCATTACCTGGCTCTGCCTGATACTCGGCATTCTAAAAATACCGTATCTTACTTTTGTTAGCAAGTATGGCTTCAGAACGGTGTGTACGGCAGGACTCAGCCGCTTCTATGTATTCAAAGATAGAATTAAAACCAAAAATTGCAAAAAATGTGCTTATGAGAATGTATGTGACTACCTTTATCGGCATTATCACGACATCTATGGTGAAGCAGACGTAATCCCTATACCTGGAAAAAAAGTATGTAACCCGGCGTGGGTTATGAATGCGGCAAAAATACGCAAACCGGGTGAGCTGCCTAAAAAGATAAACTGAGTCGCATATGAATCTGGGTGAATCTCTATACCGTATCAGGAGACGGGCGTCACTTGTCGGCATGTGGATTAAGTTGTGCACAGGTCACGGCTTACCCTTCAACGAGACTGTCAATTCGGAGAACTTCATGTTTTGCCGTAGTAAACTGTCTTGCCTTCCTCTGCTTCCTTGGGATTGCGCGGACTTGGAGCTATCGAATCTTACTATTCAAGACGACAAACAGATTTACGTCATTCCCAATTCGGCGAGTCAGGCAATCTCCGCACACGATCTGTGCTGGCATAAAGCACCGGACTCCGAACACTACTGGCCCCTAAAATTCTTTGCGCGAATCCCTTTTGCACCGGGCAATCCGATTGGAGATATTCAACTGGCTTGGGCTCGTTCCCGGTTACAAAATTTGTTCACCTTCAGTTTGATTGGCAATCTAACGGATGATCTTTACATCAAACGCCAAGTTACCCGGCAGATGGAAAAAATAATGTTGTCGTGGATCAGTGCAAATCCATGGCTAAAGGGCGTAAATTATATTTCTACAATGGAATGCGCACTCAGACTGATAAGTATCTGCCATGCATTTGATAGAGTAAGAAATGAGAAAATTAGCCCGCAAACTTGGCAGGCAATTGTGTATCTTGTACACAGCCATGCCTACTTCATCCGGCGCAGACTTTGTCTTTTTGAATCGTCCCGGTATTTCCGGAGATAAAATGGTTTGAGAGGAGGAAGAGATGAAA
>NZ_CADEGP010000078.1 GCF_902826915.1 uncultured Nitrosomonas sp. | reverse complement strand
GATCAAAAACAGCAGGTCGCTTGATTCTCATACACCAGATTTGACTATAGCTCCCCTGGATGACAACCAGACCTTGTCTGGCTACTGATAAATCACAAATTAGTCATGTGGTATACGATAGTGCATGGGAAAAAGTTGTGGCGGATCTTTGTGAGAAAGCTCCACAAGTGGTGGCGTGGGCTAAAAATGATCACTTGGATTTTGTCATTCGCTATTTATGGCGCGGTTCTTCACGCAATTTTGTGCCGGATTATCTGATCCGGCTAAATAATGGCAAAACACTGGTGCTGGAAGTCAAAGGCGTGGACAACGAGCAAAACAAAGTCAAGCGTGCAGCAATGGCAATCTGGATCAAAACAGTGAATGAGCAGGGCGGTTTTGGTCAGTGGTGCTTTGATGTGGTGTTTGAGCCTTCAAGAACGCGGGATGTGTTGCTCACGCATGCGGGTATTGACGCTTTAGCGTGAGAGCACTCATCTAAAAAACGAGTTCATACTGAGTTGGCAGCAAGTAATCACGAAAAGCTCCTCAGACTTTACTATCCAGCCCATTCTCGGCCAGTTCTGCCGCGCGCAGAATGGCTTTGGCTTTATTCTGCGTTTCTATCCATTCGTTTTGAGGAATTGAATCAGCAACGATGCCCGCACCTGCCTGCACGTGCAGTTGGCCATCCTTGATCACGGCGGTGCGAATCGCAATGGCCAGATCCATGTCGCCGTTAAAGCCAAGATAGCCGACTGCTCCGGCGTATACGCCGCGTTTGGAGACTTCCAGTTCGTCAATGATTTCCATCGCGCGCACTTTGGGTGCGCCGCTTACAGTGCCGGCCGGGAATGTGGCGCGCAGCACGTCAATCGCGCTGAGTTCCGGTTTTAGTTTGCCATCCACATTGGATACGATGTGCATGACATGGGAATAATTTTCAATTTGCATTTTTTCCGTGACTTTGACGGTTCCGGTTTGCGCCACTCGACCGATGTCATTGCGTCCCAGATCCATCAACATGACGTGTTCGGCTATTTCTTTCGGGTCGGCTAGCAGATCGGCAGCCAATGCGGCGTCTTCCTGGGGAGTTTTGCCACGCGGACGGGTGCCGGCAATCGGGCGCACAGTGACCGTGTCGCCTTCCAGGCGCACCAATATTTCAGGCGACGCGCCGACGACATGAAAATCATCAAAATGGTAGAAGAACATGTAGGGGGAAGGGTTGAGGCTGCGCAGTGCGCGATAGAGCGCCAGCGGCGATGCGGTGTAGGGTTTGCTGGTGCGTTGCGATAACACTACTTGCATGATATCGCCATCATAAATATAGCGCTTGGCCCGCTCAACAGCGGCTTTGAACGCTGCTTCAGGAAATTCCGCAACCACAGCGCCGGAAGTAACGCCTTGTTCAGTTGGAATCGTTGCCGGCTGGCGTAACTTTGCCAGCAGGACCTTGAGCCGCTGACGTCCGGTTTGATATGCGTTTTCCTGCGCCGGATCGGCATAAACAATCAGATAGAGTTTGCCGGAGAGGTTGTCTACCACGGCCAGTTCTTCCGACAGTAACAACAAGATATCCGGTGTATTCAAGCTATCCGGCTTGGTGTGGCCTTTCAGCTTATGCTCGATGTAGCGCACAGTGTCGTATGAGAAGTAGCCAGCCAGGCCGCCACAGAAGCGGGAATTTCCGGCCGGGCATGGAGCGGCTTTAAATCGCGCCAGATAGGATTCGATATAAGCCAGGGTGTCGCTAACCGTGACGGTTTCGACTGCGTCGTGATTTATTATGGTGATCGTGTCTTCGTGCACCACCATGCGCGTTGTTGCCGGTAGCCCGATAATCGAAAACCGACCAAAACGCTCGCCGCCCTGCACCGATTCCAATAAATAGGAATAGGGTTGGTTGGCCAGCTTCAGGTAAATCGATAAAGGAGTATCAAGATCCGCATAAGTTTCCAGAACTATGGGAATACGATTGTATCCCTGCTGCGCGAGCTGATTGAATTCGGCTTCGGTCATTCTTGTTTTTAAGCGACTTTCTTAACCAGTTTTGATGCATCCAGCAGCGTCTCAACAATTGCGTCGCAATCCAGCTCGTATACATCGCGCCCCTCATTGTAACCATAGGGTACACAGAATACAGGGCAACCGGCTGCTCGGGCGGCAATTGCGTCATTCAATGAATCGCCGATCAACAGCACTTCATGCGGCTGCGCATCGAAGTGCTTGCAAATATGAATGAGCGGCATGGGGTCCGGCTTTTTCTTGGGGAGGCTATCGCCTGACAGAACGATCTCAAATTTTTCAAATAATCCTGTCGCATGCAGCAGCGGTATGGTGAATGCTTCAGCTTTGTTAGTGATGCAGGCCAATTTATAGCCAGCTTGCTGCAAGGCTTGTATGCCCTCGACAACGCCAGGATAGGGGCGCGTATTTACACTCAAATTGTTGGCGTAATGCTGTTCGTAAATCGGCAATGCTTTGGCAAACAAAGCGGCATCGGGTTCTGCATCCAGTTGCCCGGTTAATGTGCGTTTCACCAGTTTTTGTATGCCTTTCCCGATATAGGAACGAATCGTTGCTGTCGATTGTTCTGGCATGCCTAGATCCTTCAGCATCAGGTTTGCGGATAAGGCGAGGTCTTCAGCGGTATCGAGCAATGTGCCGTCCAGATCAATCATGATGACCTTGATCGCTATTGGAGATGTTATTTTTTTAGCTGAAGCTGTGTTGCCAGAAGAGATAGGATTCATTGGGATAGTGGAAAGCGATATTTTCGTAAAGTTGTGGTTGATTAAGCTTTGGCTAATTCAGCCCGGAATGCAGCAACGACGCTGTCATATCGATGTGGATCAAAGTCATTGCGAGCCTGATAAATCGCAGAACCAGCGACGAAAGTATCGGCACCGGCACGAGCGATTTCGGCAATGTTGTCCACTTTCACGCCACCGTCGATTTCCAGCATAATGTCTTTGCCACTCGCATCGATAAGCTTTCTGACAGCGCGTAGTTTGTTCAGTGCTTCAGGTATGAATTTCTGTCCGCCAAACCCTGGATTGACCGACATGATCAAAATCAGATCCAGTTTGTCGAGCACGTGATCCAAATAGTGCAATGATGTGGCAGGATTAAACACTAATCCTGCTTTGCAGCCTTGTTCTTTAATTAATCCGATGGTGCGATCAATGTGATTTGAGGCTTCTGGATGAAATGAAATGATATTGGCGCCAGCCTTGGCAAAATCAGGAATAATGCGATCTACAGGCTGTACCATCAGATGCACGTCGATAATTGCATCAGTGACTGGGCGAAGAGCTTCGCAAACCAAGGGGCCAATAGTTAGATTGGGGACATAATGATTGTCCATTACATCAAAATGAATAATATCTGCGCCTGAGTCAATCACATCGGTGACTTCTTGACCCAGTTGGGCGAAATTAGCAGAAAGAATGCTGGGTGCTAGACGGTACATGGAAAAAACCTCTCAATATTCAAATCCGTTATTTTACCGCAAATGACAAGTTGCGCGTAAAAGAGTGATTGTTAATGGATAATATTTCCGATAATCATACAGCTGTTTCTTGGTAAACTACTGTTGAAAACGTAAAACAATTTGGAACAAAAAGATGACCGAAGAGAAGAAGTATGAAATTGATATCAATGTTCGTACCATATATTTGCCCGATCAATCGGATGAAGAATCGGATCGGCATGTGTTTGCTTATACCATTACCATTGCGAATAAGGGGGCAGTGGCAACTCAGCTTATCAGCAGGCATTGGATTATCGATAACGGTGATGGCACTATTCAGGAAGTACGCGGGTTGGGCGTTGTGGGCGAACAGCCGTTGCTCAAGCCGGGGGATAGCTTTGAATACACCAGTGGAACGGTGATTTCTACTTCAGTTGGATCGATGAAAGGAAGCTACCAGATGGCGGCTGAAGATGGTTTTCATTTTGATGTGGCCATACCGGAGTTTATCCTGAGTGTTCCCAGAACGTTGCATTAGTGTGGCTGACTTTAGTTCTGGTGTTATGTGTCATGCTTTAAAGCTTTCATCATTTCAATGACAGGTAAGCTCTATTTGATTCCGGCGCCAATCAGTCAAACCGATATCGCTTGGGTGTTGCCGGTGGCAGTGCAACAATGTGTTGCGGAAATTTCTCATTTTATCGTTGAGCACCCTAAGACGGCGAGGCAATTTCTGAAACAGTTGCATTGCAAATGTCCTCTGCAGGAATTAAATATGCAGACCCTGAATGAGCATACGCAGGCAAAAGATTTGTTGTCTTTGCTGGATCCAATTTTGGCTGGGCATGATGTGGGCTTGCTGTCCGAAGCAGGTTGCCCGGCAGTGGCGGATCCTGGAGCCGGGCTCATCAGACTGGCGCATAAAAAAAATATTCCTGTCGTGCCCTTGGTCGGGCCATCATCCATATTACTGGCGCTGATGGCATCAGGCTTAAACGGGCAACGATTTGCCTTTCATGGTTATTTGCCGGTTGAGAGCACAGCTAGGGCGAGTAAAATATTAGAACTGGAAAAAATATCGATCAATCTGAAGCAAACGCAGATCTTCATTGAAACCCCCTACCGTAACCAGAAATTACTTGAGCAACTCGTCAAAGTGTGCAATGACAATACCGACTTGTGCGTTGCAACCGATCTGACATTTGTTCGTGAAATGATTGCAACTAAATCGATCAAAGAATGGCGACGTTCTCTGCCAGACATCAATAAAATACCGGCAATTTTTTTATTGCAGGGATAGCTGATTTCAGTATGGGCGTTACCCGGTAATCTGAGTGATTATTGATCAGGATGCTTTTTCTGAATAAATTCTATTTTGTAGCCGTCGGGATCTTCGATAAATGCAATGACTGTCGTGCCATGCTTCATCGGGCCAGCTTCACGGGTTACTTTGCCACCCATTTTCTGGGTATTCTCGCAGGCTTGATAAGCATCCTCAACCTCTATAGCAATATGACCAAAACCTTCGCCCAGGTTGTAAGAAGGTGTATCCCAATTGTGCGTCAGTTCCAGTACGGTACCATTAGCTTCATCCTGGTAACCTACAAAAGCGAGAGTGAATTTGCCATCCGGGTAATCTTTGCGGCGGAGTAATTTCATTTTTAAAACTTGCGTATAAAACGCCAGTGATTGTTCGAGATTTCCGACCCGAAGCATTGTATGTAGGATACGCATTTAAATTTTTACCATTTCAAAATCTTCTTTACGTGCGCCGCATTCCGGGCAGGTCCAATTGATTGGCACATCTTCCCAGCGCGTACCCGGTTCAATGCCTTCATCTGGAGAGCCCAAGGCTTCATCATAGATGTAGCCGCAAATTAAGCACATATAACGATTATATTGACCATTCTCTTCGGTAGGCATGATAGATAGCAGTGTCCTTTTAGGTTAAAATGACATTTTACGGTATTAATGCATGTTACAGCCACCCCCAATCGTACTTTCTTTTTCTGCCAATGACCCTAGTGGCGGGGCAGGTCTGCAGGCGGATATGTTGACTATCGCCAGTTTAGGTTGTCATCCATTGTCCGTCATGACGGCTATAACTGTCCAGGATACAGCAGGCGTCGATGAAGTAATGCCGCTGGATTCCGAATGGGTTGTAGACCAAGCGCGAGCCGTGTTGGAAGACATGCCGGTTCATGCGTTTAAGATTGGTTTGCTGGGCAGCGTTGAAATTATTGCTGCTATCGCGGAAGTTATTTCTGATTATCCCCATATCCCTTTAGTGATGGATCCCATATTAACCTCCGGACGCGGGGATGAGCTGGCTAACGAAGAAATGATTGATGCGATGCGTGATTTATTGTTGCCGCAGGTTACGATATTAACGCCCAATAGTTTGGAAGCAAGACATCTAGCACAGCTGGATAGCGATGGTAATGAAAGCAGATTGGATTTGAATGTTTGTGCGCATCGATTGTTGGATATGGGATGTGGATATGTATTGATAACCGGCACGCACGAGAATACAGCGAAAGTGACGAATACCTTGTTTGACGTTGATGGCATTGTGCGATCAGATCAATGGGAGCGGCTTGAGCATACTTATCATGGTTCGGGTTGTACGCTGGCATCGGCGATCGCCGCATCGTTGGCCAACGGGTTATCCATTAGCGAAAGTGTTTTAGAAGCGCAGGATTACACTTGGCATACACTGCAAGCCGGATTTCGTCCCGGTATGGGGCAATATATTCCCAACCGGCTCTTCTGGGTTAAAGATATTGCAGATAGTGAAGACGAAAATGTCAATACGGTCGTTGAAAAGCCAGAGAATTAGGGGGTTGTATGCGATAACTCCGGATTCTGAGGATACCCATGATCTGCTGGATAAGACGCAGCAAGCTCTGGTCGGTGGGGCGCGATGTATTCAATATCGCAATAAATCAGCGGATAACGTTTTACGTAAAAAGCAAGCCAGCTTATTGCTGCAGTTATGCAGCAAGTATGAAACTCCTCTGATTATCAACGACCATATTGATCTTGCAATAGAGATTGGTGCGGACGGAGTGCATTTGGGCCGGAGCGATATATCGATATCCGATGCGAGAAAATTGCTGAAGCAAGGCAAAATTGTTGGCGCATCGTGTTATAACAATCTCAACCTTGCGCTTGAAGCAGGAGAACAGGGTGTTGATTATGTCGCCTTTGGTGCTTTTTTTCCTTCAGTGACCAAACCGGATGCGACACCGGTTTCGATGAGTCTGATCAATCAAGTAAGACAAACGATAACGACGTCAATTGTCGGGATTGGCGGCATCCAGTTGACCAATGCTGCAATGGTGATTGATAGTGGTTGTGATGCTATTGCCGTTTGCAGCGATTTGTATCAGGCTAAAAATATTAAGCTTAGGGCAGTGCAATACGCGCAATTATTTACACAAAATCTGTAATACATTTTAATCCGGGTTATCTTTATCAATTCTTTTTATGAGTAACTAAATGACTTCACGTAATCATCAATTATTTGAACAATCTCAGCAATATATTCCCGGCGGCGTTAATTCTCCCGTTCGTGCGTTTAAATCGGTGGGTGGTGAGCCGGTTTTTTTTCAGCGCGGCGAAGGTGCCTATTTCTGGGATGCAGACGGTAAATCGTACATCGATTATGTCGGCTCATGGGGTCCTTTGATTTTGGGTCATGCGCATCCGGAAGTCATTAAGGCGGTTCAGGCTGCGGCACAGAATGGCTTAACTTTTGGCGCGCCTACTGAAGCGGAGCTGGAAATCGCACAATTGATTTGTCAATTGGTTCCATCCATTGAGCAGGTGCGATTAGTGAGCTCCGGCACCGAAGCAGGCATGAGCGTCATCCGCCTGGCGCGGGGATTTACTGGCAGAAGTAAAATCATTAAATTTGAAGGTTGCTACCATGGTCACGATGACTCCTTGCTAGTTAAAGCGGGTTCGGGTGCATTAACCTTCGGTAATCCTAGTTCCGCCGGAGTGCCGGCGGAAACAGCCGGTCATACGATTGTTCTAGACTACAACGATATAGCGGGCATTGAAGCCGCATTCGACCAATGGGGCAAAGAAATCGCTGCGGTGATTGTCGAGCCGGTTGCTGGCAATATGAATCTGATAGCACCACAAGCTGATTTTCTGACCAAGCTTCGGACATTGTGCACGCAAAGCGGCAGTGTACTAATATTTGATGAAGTGATGACGGGGTTTCGTGTCGGGCTGGGGGGTGCGCAAGGGTTGTACCAGATCAAACCTGATCTGACTACATTGGGCAAAGTCATCGGTGGTGGCATGCCGATGGCGGCATTTGGCGGGCGTCGCGATATCATGCAGTGCCTGGCGCCACTGGGTCCGGTTTATCAGGCGGGCACTTTGTCGGGTAATCCGGTAGCCGTTGCGGCGGGATTGGCTACGTTAAAGTTGATTCAAGTGCCTGGTTTTTACGATAAATTATCCAACAGAACGAAGCAATTGGTCGGTGGTGTTGCCTCTATAGCTAAAAATCATGGGATTGATTTTTGTGCGCAGTCTATTGGCGGTATGTTTGGATTGTATTTTAATAAAAATATTCCCGGCAGCTTTACCGAGGTGATGCAATGCGACAAATCAGCTTTTAATCGATTCTTTCATGCCATGCTGGAGGAAGGTATTTATTTTGCGCCTTCGGCTTTTGAAGCGGGTTTTGTGTCGTCTGCGCATGGAGATAATGAATTGGATAAGACGCTGTTAGCGGCAGAAAAGATTTTCGGGCATTGGTAGTTCAGTTTGTTGTTAATAACGGATGCGAAGTGAAAATAAAAAAGGTGGCACTCGCCACCTTTTTTATTTTTTAATTGGAACACTACTCAGCGCATAGTAGAAATGTAAGCCGAAACGGCGCGCTTTTCCAGAGGATTCATGCGGGTAAGCACTTGCTGCATGACATTATTATCATCGCTGCCTCGCTCGGCTTTGTTAAACAGCTCCAGCTGCATCATCGTATATTCTGCATGTTGTCCGGCTATTGCAGGGTAATGAGGTGGGATACCGGCACCCGTGGGTCCGTGACAGCTAGCGCAGGCAGGAATTTCGTCACTGAGGTTTCCGCCGTGATAAAGAATTTTGCCTGCCTCAACTAATTTCTCATCGGCTGCTATTTGGCTTGTGGTGGTTTTTTGTTTGGCATAATACGCGCCAAGCGCTTTCATATCTTCCTCGGATAGCGTTGCTACCATGGCGGACATAACAGGGCTATTGCGTTTAGGCGACTCATCGCCGGTTGCTTTAAAATCCATCAGCTGCTTGGTGATATACTCGGCATGCTGGCCGGCCAGGATAGGATTCATCGGAATAACGCTGTTACCATCTGCATTATGGCAACCAGCGCATACACCCGCTGCAATTTCTTCAACTGTGGCAGGTGCAGCCGGAGCATCAGCAGAAGCGACTGGAGCATCAGCCGGAGCAGCGTCTTCTGTGGTTTCAGCCGAAATTGGCATAACCATGGCAAATGCTGCGAGCATTATCGTCATTTTAATCATTTTCATATTTCTTATTCCGTTTTTTAAAGGTCTTTCAAAAGTTGCCAGACATGTTCGAAAAATAGCAGCGTATTTTAACAAGGCATAACCACGTTAACAACAAAATTAAGCTGATCTTTGTTAATTATAATATTTTATTTTTCAATGAAAATAATCTTTATTATTTTACTGTTAGTGAATATAGCCTATGTGATAGGCAGTCAGCTCTTTTCTGAAGAGCAAAATGGACTCATGCCGACCCAAGTGAATCCTGAAAAAATAGTATTAGTTTCAGCGCATGAAAATTGCTTGATCTGGAGTGATTTTTACGAAGAGCAAATACAATATGCCCTGACAGTTTTATCGGAATTATTCCCTGATCTGCTTTATAGCCTGGAGGAATCAGGTAGTACTACTATGTTTTGGTTATATATTTCACCATTCCCGAATAAAGAAGCTGCCAATCGTGAAATTAACAAATTAAGAAATCTTGGTGTTGTTAGTTTTCGTGTCAAAGATGAAACGCAATGGAAGAATGCAGTTTCTTTGGGTATGTTTTATGACCAAAAAGATGCGTTGAAGCAGTTAAGAGAGACCGAGAAAAAAGGTGTTTCCAATGCTAAGATAGAAGATCGTAGTGTTTTGCTAAGAAAAATAATCATTCATAATCCGACGCAAACGATCAAGGAGCAGATGCAAAAATTAGTTGAGCAATTTGATGACACGCAATTAGTTCAAGGCAAGTGTGAGCGTTTATAATATACCCAGCAAGAATTAATGATATTTCAGAATTTATCACTCAATAATCAAATAATTTAATAATGACGGTACTGATAAAAACACCGCAAGAAATAGAAAAAATGCGCGTTGCAGGACGACTGGCAGCGGAAGTGCTTGACTACATCACGCCTCATGTCGTGGCAGGTGTTGCCACTGAGGAGCTGGATACGCTGTGTCATCATTATATGGTCGATGTGCAAAAAACAATCCCTGCGCCCTTGAATTACGCGCCTGCAGGGCATACGCCTTATCCCAAATCGATTTGTACGTCAGTGAATAATCAGATTTGTCACGGTGTTCCCGGGCAAAAAAAGTTAAAGAACGGAGATATTATTAATATTGATATTACCGTGATTTATGAGGGATATCATGGGGACACCAGCCGGATGTTTTACGTTGGAGAGCCGTCTATACAAGCGAAGCGTTTATGTGAGGTTACTTTTGAAACGATGTGGCGAGGTATCGATGAAATAAAGCCGGGTAAGCATCTGGGCGATATTGGGCATGCCATTCAAAAACTGGCGGAAGGCGTGGGATATAGTGTGGTCAGGGAATTTTGTGGGCATGGAATTGGCGCCAATTTCCATGAAAACCCCCAGGTGCTTCACTATGGCCGGCCCGGAACCGGAATGGAATTAAAGCCTGGCATGATCTTTACGGTAGAGCCGATGATTAATGCGGGTAAAGCGGCGATTCGCCATCTGCCCGATGGCTGGACCGTTACCACCAAGGATGGCAGCTTATCAGCACAATGGGAACATACCATTTTGGTGACCGCAGAGGGTTATGACGTTTTAACCGTATCAGCGGGCACTCCGAGTAAACCCGCTTATCGTTTTTCTAACTAGGTTCTCATTTGGGATAAAATTCCAGCCATGATACGAAGCCATCAACGCGCACCGGCGCAAATCCGTCCGGTCAGAATCATTCGTCATTACACCAAGCACGCCGATGGTTCGGTATTGATCGAGTTCGGTGACACCAAAGTGATCTGTACCGCCAGTATCAGCGAGCAGGTTCCTCCTTTTCTCAAAGGCCGGGCGCAAGGCTGGCTGACTGCCGAATACGGTATGCTGCCCGCCTCGACGAATACCCGGATGCAGCGAGAAGCGGCAAAAGGCAAGCAATCGGGGCGCACTATGGAAATTCAGCGCCTGATTGGACGTTCGTTGCGTGCCGTGGTGGATCTAAAAAAATTGGGAGAGCGCACCATTCAAATTGATTGTGACGTGATCCAGGCCGATGGCGGCACGCGCACGGCCAGTATCACCGGGGCGTTTGTAGCGCTGCACGATGCGGTCGAGAAATTGATTTATCAGCAACTCATTGAAACCTCGCCGATCACGGATCATGTTGCGGCGATTTCAGCTGGCGTTCATCAAGGCGTGCCAATGCTGGATCTGGATTATGCTGAAGATTCCTCGTGTGATACGGATATGAATGTGGTGATGACCGGAAATCTGGGCATCGTCGAAGTGCAAGGCACTGCGGAAGGAAACGCTTTCAGCCGCAAAGAGCTGGATACGATGCTGGATATGGCGCAACAGGGTATCCAGGAACTGATTGCGCTGCAGAGAGAAGTTTTGCTGGCGAAATAATCGGCAATTATGAATACACTGAAGCAGCTGGTGATCGCAAGCAACAATCAGGGCAAGTTGCGTGAAATTAGCGCATTACTGGAGCCGTTGGCCATTGCAGTGGTGCCGCAAGCTGATTTTAATGCGGGCGAAGTGGATGAACCCTACGGCACGTTTGTCGAAAACGCATTGGTCAAAGCGCGTCATGCCAGCCATTGCTCCGGGTTGCCCGCGCTGGCGGATGATTCGGGGATTTGCGTCAGTGCGTTAAATGGCGCACCCGGTGTTTCTTCGGCACGCTATGCCGGAGAGCCGAAATCTGACGAACGCAATAACCTGAAATTGATCGAAACGCTGAAAAATCAATCCGATCGGCGTGCTTATTATTATTGCGTGATCGTGCTGCTGCGCCATGCCGATGATCCGCAGCCGATCATCGTCGACGGATCGTGGCACGGTGAAATTATCGATCATCCAAGAGGTGAGGGCGGATTCGGTTACGACCCGTATTTTTTTGTGCCGGATTTCGGCAAAACTGCAGCGGAATTAACCGCAGAACAAAAAAACCGTATCAGCCATCGTGGCCAAGCGCTAGCGCACTTGGTGGAAATTTTACGTGCTGGGGAATTTTGAATAACTATTATCTTACAAAATTTTCTTGATTCCGCAGAGTAATTCCTTGCAAAAACAAAATTCTTAGTTAGAGCTTACTCAGAAATTCAGCAATCAGATATGCACTGCTAAATAAGAATCCC
>NZ_CADEGP010000077.1 GCF_902826915.1 uncultured Nitrosomonas sp. | reverse complement strand
ACGCGAGGGTGGTAGAACTGTTGGTGCCGGCGTTGTTGCTAAAATTATTGAGTGAATATTATTCGCGGGAAAGTTGGGATAATATAATTATTTTACATCGTTATAACTCCAGTAATGTTTCAGATAATAGGCCAGTAGCTCAATTGGCAGAGCGTCGGTCTCCAAAACCGAAGGTTGGGGGTTCGATGCCCTCCTGGCCTGCCATATAGATGGTTGAAGCGGAATTTTTAACTAGAGAATAAACATAGAAAAAATAATTCCAGTAAAAATGTTCAAACGAACATAGATATTTTGATGAGTGTTTTTGTAAGATATAAGGGATTCAAAACGTGAATAAATTAAAGCTTGTGCTTGCGGTTGTTTTTATTTTCGCAGGTATTGCTGGGTTCTTTTATTTAAATGAAAGCGCTATGGTCATTCGTGTTTTGTCCATATTGACGGGAATATTGTCGGCAGTCATTATTGCTAAATATACGACTCAAGGTCAAGATTTTTACGCCTTTTGTAAAGAATCCTCTGAAGAAACAAAAAAGGTCGTATGGCCAAGTCGTAAGGAATCTCTTCAGACATCTGGAGTAGTGTTTGCTTTTGTTGTTGTGATGGCTATATTTTTGTGGCTCATCGACGCTGCTTTGATGTCGCTTGTGAAGCTAATGATGAATCAGGATGCTTAATTTCTCTGAGGAAAGGATGAGTATGAAATGGTATGTGGTTCACGCTTATTCAGGATATGAGAAAAGTGTGCAGAGAGCATTAAGAGATCGTATTGATCGAGCGGGTATGCAAGATAAGTTTGGTCAGATATTGGTGCCAGTGGAAGAAGTGATCGAAATGAAAAGCGGGCAAAAGAATATTAGTGAACGAAAATTTTTTCCTGGGTACGTTTTGGTGGAAATGGAGATGTCTGATGATACTTGGCATTTGGTTAAGAATACAGACAAAGTAACAGGATTTGTTGGCGGTTCAGCGATGAAGCCAACACCAATAAGTCAAAAGGAAGTCGACAATATACTCCACCAAATCCAGGAGGGCGTAGAGAAACCAAAGCCGAAAATTTTATTTGAAATAGGGGGGGCTGTTCGTGTGAAGGATGGTCCGTTCACTGATTTTCATGGCAATGTAGAAGATGTTAATTACGACAAGAGTAAGCTCAGGGTATCGGTATCAATTTTTGGGCGGCCCACACCGGTAGAGTTGGATTTCAATCAAGTTGAGAAATCCTAAATAATATCTTTTTCTTGAAGTTTAGTAGCTGAAGAGAAGTTATGGCAGTATTGTGTTAATTGTTATAAATAGTTGGGGAGAGTGGCTTATTACTCGTTTGCACCCACCAGGAGAATGAAGTGGCAAAGAAAATAATCGGTTATATCAAGTTACAGGTGCCAGCGGGTAAGGCTAATCCAAGTCCACCAATCGGCCCTGCTCTAGGGCAGCGGCAGTTAAATATTATGGAGTTTTGTAAAGCGTTTAACGCGGCTACGCAGAAAATTGAACCGGGATTGCCCGTGCCAGTAGTAATCACTGCTTATGCTGATAAAAGCTTTACGTTTGTAATGAAGACAACGCCTGCGTCAGTATTAATAAAGAAAGCTGCAGGGGTGGGTAAAGGTAGTGCTAGGCCGCATATAGATAAGGTTGGGAAATTGAGTCGTAATCAGGCAGAAGAAATTGCAAAAACAAAAATGCCGGATTTAACCGCAGCAGACTTGGATGCCGCTGTGCGTACCATAGCAGGAAGCGCTCGCAGTATGGGTATAGAAGTAGAGGGTATATAAAATGGCACGTTCATCAAAGCGCTATATAGCCATAGCAGAGAAAGTCAATCGCAATAAAATATATCAAATCGATGAAGCGCTTGGATTAGTTAAGGAAACTGCCGCGGCCAAGTTTGATGAGTCTATTGATATTGCAGTAAATTTAGGGATAGATGCAAAAAAATCAGATCAAGCAGTACGTGGGTCGGTCGTTTTACCTGCAGGCACTGGAAAAACAGTTCGTGTTGCAGTATTTGCGCAGGGGGATAAAGCTAAAGAAGCGCAAGAAGCTGGTGCGGACATTGTGGGATTTGAAGATTTAGCAGCTGATATTAAGGCAGGAAATATTAATTTTGACGTCGCAATTGCAAGTCCAGATGCCATGCGCGTAGTTGGTCAATTAGGTCAGATTTTAGGGCCTCGCAGCTTGATGCCAAATCCGAAAGTAGGAACTGTGACTGCGGATATTGCGAGTGCTGTCAAGAATGCTAAAGCTGGACAAATACAATTTAGAGCTGATAAAACTGGCATTATTCATTGCACCATTGGACGAGCATCATTCGGAATAGATGCATTAAAACAAAATTTGAAGGCATTGATTGATGCACTTAATAAATCCAAACCAACTTCATCGAAGGGCGTTTACCTAAGGAAAGTATCTGTTTCTAGTACCATGGGCATTAGTGTCAGAATAGATCAGACAAGTATAATATAAGTAGTAAAATAGAACTTTGTGGGCCACTAAATACAGAAGTGTAGGGTTTGGTGGATTGTCAAAGACCGTTGGGGTGTGCAAATAACAGTCTGTAAGCGCTTTATTTGAAATGCTTAAAAGTTCATTTGTTGAATGAGAAGTCAAAGAAATTTGATATATATTTATCTCAATTTAATTGAATGCCCAGCGTAGATGGTGAGCCCAAAACAGGAGTCTTGTTTTCCTGGTTTAAGGTTGCCAGTTTGTAGTATTTGGAAGTGATTAGTTTAATTGCTCCAAGTGTTATTTTTACAGATGGAGAGTAAACCTTGAGTCTTAATCTTGAAGAGAAAAAAGCTATAGTAGCAGAAGTGAGCACTCAGGTAACTAATGCTCAAGCTATTATCATTGCAGAATATCGAGGGTTAGAAGTTGGTCAGCTGACTCAGCTAAGAGCGAAAACTCGTGAATCAGGAATTTATTTTCGTGTCATAAAAAATTCATTGGTTCGTCGTGCTGTTGCTGATACACCTTATGCGGAGTTAGCCAAGCATATGGTAGGGCCCCTTGCTTATGGTATAGGTGCTGATCCCGTGGCAGCTGCGAAAGTGTTGCATGAATTTTCCAAGAGTAATGAGAAATTCGTGATTAAAGTAGGTGCGATAGGTGAGCAGGTAATGTCGCGTGATGAAATTACTGCGTTAGCTTCATTGCCGAGTCGTGAAGAATTGTTATCTAAATTACTAGGAACAATGCAAGCGCCTATGGCCAAATTTGTTCAAACGCTTAATGAAGTGCCAGCTAGATTTGTACGTGGTTTAGCTATGGTGCGTGATAGCAAGTAGTTCATCAAACTTCTATTTTTATTAATAGCTTAATACAGAAAATTACCAGGAGATAATAATGGCCGTAACAAAAGACGAAATATTGGAATCAATTGCAAATATGACAGTTCTTGAATTGTCAAAGTTGATTAAAGAAATGGAAGAAAAATTCGGTGTATCTGCAGCAGCGGCAGCTGTTGCTGTGGCTGCTGCACCTAGTGGTGGTGCCGCAGCTGAGGCAGAACAAACTGAGTTTGCTGTGATACTGACATCTGCCGGCGAAAGTAAAGTGAATGTTATTAAAGTGGTAAGAACGGTGACCGGTTTAGGTTTGAAAGAGGCCAAAGATTTGGTTGACGGAGCGCCAAAACCTGTCAAGGAAGGTGCATCTAAAGATGAGGCAGCTTCAATTCAGAAACAGTTGGTAGAAGCTGGCGCTACTTGCGAAATTAAGTAGAAAGGTAATAAATTTTAGGGCTGGTGGGGAATCAAAGCTACCAGCCTTTGGTATTTTGACCATTTGATGTGTCATTTTTGGCATCCCGGCAATTGATAGTTGTTTGGCCTCAACTATTCAACCCTCGGTCTTCTTCTCTCGGAGAAAACTCATGAGCTATTCGTTCACAGAGAAAAAACGTATTCGAAAAAGTTTTGCCAAGCGCGCGAGTGTTTTGCCAATTCCTTTTCTACTTGCAACACAGATAGAGTCTTACGCGGCTTTTTTACAGGAAAGTATTGCGCCCAGTAAACGTCGAAACCAAGGATTGCAGGCCGCTTTTAATTCAATCTTTCCAATTGAGAGTCATACCAAAAATGCACGCCTAGATTTTATAAGCTATGAGCTTGGTTCGCCAGTATTTGATGTAAAAGAGTGTCAGCAACGAGGATTAACTTATGCATCGCCTTTGCGTGCAAGGGTAAGGCTGACGATTATGGATAAGGAAATATCCAAACCGACTGTTAAGGAAGTCAAAGAGCAAGAGGTTTACATGGGTGAAATTCCTTTGATGACGGAGACAGGATCTTTTGTTATTAATGGGACTGAACGTGTGATCGTTTCTCAATTACATCGTTCTCCTGGGGTATTTTTTGAACACGATCGTGGCAAAACTCATTCATCGGGAAAATTGCTATTTTCTGCGCGGATTATTCCCTATCGTGGATCATGGTTAGATTTTGAGTTTGATCCTAAAGATTGTCTATATTTTAGAATAGATCGTCGTCGTAAAATGCCAGTGACTACTTTATTGAAGGCAATTGGTTGTACCTCCGAGCAAATATTGAAAGAATTTTTTATTTTCGACTGTTTTCATTTTTCAGATAAAGGTATACGGTTTGAGCTCGTACCCGATCGCTTGCGTGGAGAAGTGGCGAGTTTCGATATTTTGGCCAAAGGCAAAAAAGTAATAGTTCAGAAAGATAAGCGGATTACAGCTAAGCATATTCGAGAAATGCAAGAGGCTAAGATTGATCAGCTAGAAGTTCCTGAAGATTTTTTATTGGGAAGAGTATTGGCACAGAATATAGTTGATCCGGAAACAGGTGAAATTATAGCGCTTGCTAATGATGAAATTAGTGAAGAAACAATAGCAAAGCTTCGCACAGCAAGTGTAAAGAAAATTAATACGTTGTATGTTAATGATCTTAATCATGGCGCATATATTTCTCAGACGTTAAAGATTGACGAAACAACCGACGAAATGAATGCGCAAGTTGCAATCTATCGCATGATGCGGCCTGGTGAGCCGCCGACAGAAGATGCGGTTAAGGCGTTATTTGCGGGCTTGTTCTATTCGCCAGAGCGCTATGATTTATCCGTAGTAGGTAGGATGAAATTTAATCGTAGAGTAGGAAGAACTGAGTTGACGGGATCCCCAACACTATCGAATGAAGATATTGTCGCGGTGATAAAAATTCTGGTAGAGCTGAGAAATGGGCGCGGAGAAATTGATGATATTGACCATCTTGGTAATCGGCGCGTACGTTCAGTTGGCGAATTGGCAGAAAATCAGTTTAGATCTGGGTTGGTACGTGTAGAGCGTGCGGTGAAAGAACGCTTGAGTCAGGCAGAATCAGAAAATCTGATGCCTCATGATTTGATTAATGCAAAACCTGTTTCTGCAGCAGCTCGAGAATTCTTTGGCTCCAGTCAGTTGTCACAATTTATGGATCAGACGAATCCATTGTCTGAAATAACACATAAGCGTCGTATTTCAGCATTGGGCCCCGGTGGGTTGACACGAGAGAGGGCTGGCTTTGAAGTGCGTGATGTGCATCCAACACACTATGGCAGGGTGTGTCCAATCGAGACACCCGAAGGGCCTAATATCGGTCTTATTAATTCATTGGCATTATACGCGCGAACTAATGAATATGGATTTATAGAAACACCCTATAGCAGAGTGAAAAATAGCCAGGTGATTAATGAAATTGATTACCTGTCGGCAATCGAGGAAGGTAATTTTATGATTGCTCAGGCTAATGCTGAGCTTGATGACCATCACCGATTTATTAGCGAAATTGTTTCTTGTCGTCACAAAAACGAATTTGCGCTGTCTTCACCGGATCGTATTGAATACGTGGATGTGGCGCCAGCACAAATTGTATCGGTAGCAGCGTCACTGATACCATTTCTAGAGCATGATGATGCAAATCGTGCATTAATGGGATCAAATATGCAGCGTCAAGCTGTTCCTTGTTTGCGTGCGGAGAAGCCACTCGTAGGTACGGGAATTGAGCGGGTTGTAGCGATACATTCTGGTACTACTGTTCGGGCCAAACGAGGTGGAGTCGTTGACTATGTGGATGCGGGTCGAATTGTGGTGCGTGTGCATGATATTGAGACACACATGGGAGAAGTGGGGGTTGATATCTATAACCTCATAAAATATACGCGCTCTAATCAGAATACAAATATTAATCAACGACCTTTAGTTAAAGTTGGTGATAGCATCAGTAAAGACGATGTTATTGCTGATGGTGCGTCCACTGATATGGGTGAACTTGCATTAGGACAGAATATGCTGGTGGCATTTATGCCATGGAATGGGTATAACTTTGAGGATTCTATCCTAATTTCAGAGCGGATCGTAGCTGAAGATCGTTTTACTTCCATACATATTGAAGAGTTATCGGTTGTGAGCCGGGATACCAAATTAGGTACGGAAGAGATAACTGCAGATATTCCAAATCTATCCGAGCATCAGTTAGGGCGTCTCGATGAATCAGGTATTGTTTACATTGGCGCAGAAGTTGAAGCAGGGGATGTTTTAGTTGGAAAAGTTACACCAAAAGGCGAAACGCAGTTAACTCCGGAAGAGAAATTATTACGAGCTATTTTTGGTGAGAAAGCATCAGATGTAAAAGATACCTCACTTCGAGTTCCATCAGGAATCTCGGGAACTGTGATTGACGTGCAAGTGTTCACTCGTGAAGGTATTGAGCGTGATATGAGAGCTCAAAATATTATTGACGATGAACTTGATCGCTACAAAAAAGATTTGGCGGACCAGATGCGTATTGTAGAAGAAGATGCATTTGCTCGTCTTGAGCGCTTGTTGATTGGTAAAATGGCTACAGGGGGGCCCAATAAGCTGGCAAAAGGGAAAGAGATTTCTGCTGAATATCTACAAAGCTTTGACCCTCACTACTGGTTTGATATTCGGTTGGCTGACGAGGATGCGAGCATACAATTAGAGCAAGTGCGTGAGAGTATGGCGCAAAAACGTAAAGCATTTGATGCCGCGTTTGAAGAAAAAAAGAAAAAGCTTACTCAGGGTGATGAATTAGCGCCTGGCGTGCAAAAGATGGTCAAGATCTATATCGCAGTTAAAAGGCGTTTGCAGCCTGGCGACAAAATGGCAGGACGGCATGGCAATAAAGGTGTTATTTCTAAGATTGTACCTTTGGAAGATATGCCTTATATGGCTGATGGAACGCCTGTTGATGTGGTATTAAATCCACTGGGAGTTCCTTCGCGAATGAATGTAGGACAAATTCTTGAGGTGCACTTAGGGTGGGCAGCGAAAGGTCTTGGTAAGAAAATTAATGAAATGCTGAAGAAGCAGCAGGATACAAGTGAAATCAAAGAGTTTCTCGATAAGATTTATAATGAGAGCGGTAAAAGAGAAGATATTTCCTCTCTGTCAGATAAAGAAATTTTATCGTTGGCTGGAAATTTAACAGCAGGCGTTCCTTTTGCCACCCCCGTGTTTGATGGTGCAACGGAGAAAGAAATAAAAGACATGCTGGAGCTTGCTGAATTACCAAGGTCGGGTCAAATCACATTATACGATGGTCGAACAGGAGAGGCATTTGATCGACTAGTTACTGTTGGTTATATGCATGTTCTGAAGCTTCATCACTTGGTGGATGACAAGATGCATGCGCGTTCAACAGGCCCTTATAGTTTAGTAACACAGCAGCCATTAGGTGGTAAAGCACAGTTTGGTGGGCAGCGTTTTGGTGAGATGGAGGTCTGGGCGTTGGAAGCGTATGGTGCCGCATATACCTTGCAGGAAATGCTGACTGTCAAATCGGATGATGTCACAGGGCGCACTAAAGTTTATGAAAGTATTGTTAAGGGTGATCATAAGATTGATGCTGGAATGCCGGAGTCATTTAATGTATTGGTAAAAGAAATACGTTCGCTGGGTATGGATATCGATTTGGAACAAAATTAATTGTTTCAAAGATTGGATGATTAGTTTGAATCTATCCTCTCATTACGCATATTACATAAATTTCATCAAAATTTTATTGCCCCCTGATTTACAGGAGTGACAAATGAAAGCACTGCTAGATCTATTTAAACAAGTTACTCACAAAGAAGAATTTGATGCCATCAAAATTGGCCTTGCTTCTCCAGAGAAAATTCGTTCTTGGTCTTATGGCGAAGTAAAAAAACCTGAGACGATTAATTATCGTACCTTCAAACCGGAACGAGATGGTCTGTTTTGTGCCAAGATCTTCGGTCCAGTCAAAGATTATGAGTGTCTATGCGGGAAATATAAACGCCTAAAGCATCGTGGTGTTATATGCGAAAAATGCGGCGTTGAAGTTACTTTATCAAAAGTACGCCGTGAGCGTATGGGTCATATTGAACTGGCTTCGCCTGTTTCACATATCTGGTTCTTGAAATCTCTGCCATCTCGTTTGGGTATGGTGCTGGATATGACTTTGCGTGACATTGAACGCATACTATATTTTGAAGCTTATGTAGTCACTGATCCTGGCATGACACCATTGACACGTTGTCAGTTGTTGACTGAGGATGATTATTTAATAAAAACAGAAGAATATGGAGATGATTTTAGTGCCAGTATGGGTGCAGAAGGTATTCGTGATTTACTAAGCAATCTGGACATTAGAGCTGAGATTGAGAATCTGCGACGTGAGATGGATAGTACGGGTTCAGAAACGAAGATTAAGAAAATTTCTAAGCGACTTAAGTTGCTGGAAGCATTCAATAAATCAGGTATCAAGCCACAATGGATGGTTTTGACCGTGTTGCCAGTCTTGCCACCAGACCTTCGTCCTCTGGTGCCATTAGATGGAGGCCGTTTTGCAACTTCGGATTTGAATGATTTATATCGCAGAGTTATCAATCGTAATAATCGATTAAAACGATTGCTAGAATTAAAAGCACCAGAAATTATTGTTCGTAATGAAAAGCGTATGCTACAAGAAGCAGTTGATTCATTGTTGGATAATGGTCGTCGAGGAAAGGCAATGACAGGTGCAAATAAGAGAGCACTTAAGTCGTTGGCAGATATGATCAAAGGTAAAGGTGGACGCTTCCGACAGAACTTGCTAGGTAAGCGGGTGGATTATTCTGGTCGTTCAGTTATTGTTGTGGGGCCTCAACTTAAGCTCCATCAGTGTGGATTACCCAAGAAAATGGCACTTGAGCTATTCAAGCCTTTTATTTTCAATAAACTGGAGTTAATGGGGATTGCAAGCACCATAAAGGCTGCCAAGCGCGAAGTTGAGAATGAAACTGCAGTGGTGTGGGATATCTTGGAAGATGTTATTCGTGAGCATCCAGTTATGTTGAATCGTGCACCGACTCTACATCGATTAGGTATTCAAGCATTCGAGCCAGTTTTGATCGAAGGTAAAGCAATTCAATTGCATCCATTAGTTTGTGCGGCATTTAATGCTGATTTTGACGGTGACCAAATGGCCGTTCATGTGCCGCTCTCATTAGAAGCGCAAATGGAGTGCCGAACATTAATGATGTCAACCAATAATGTTTTATCTCCAGCTAATGGAGAGCCCATTATTGTACCATCGCAAGATATCGTATTAGGACTTTATTATACTACCAGGGAGAAAGTGGGGGCTCGTGGTGAAGGTATGTTGTTTCAGGATGTCAGCGAGGTCTCGCGTGCTTATGAAAGTAGGAATGTAGAATTAAATGCAAGAATTATAGTTAGAATCAAGGAATATGACATCAACGCAGAAGGTGAACGGTATGAAAAAATTACTCGTTATGAAACAACAGTAGGAAGAACATTACTGTTTGAGATTTTTCCTCCCGTGTTGCCGTTCTCATTGCTTAATAAGACACTAAAAAAGAAGGAGATATCAAAACTTATTAATGCGAGTTTTAGACGTTGTGGGTTGCGTGAGACAGTCATTTTTGCTGATAAACTTATGTACGCAGGATTTACTTATGCTACACGCGCTGGTATCTCTATTTGCGCAGACGACATGTTGATACCAACTCAAAAAAGCGACATTATTGCTGAAGCAGAACAAGAAGTAAAAGAAATTGAGGGGCAATATACATCGGGTTTGGTGACACAGGGTGAGCGTTATAACAAGGTCGTGGATATCTGGGGTAGAGCAGGGGATCAAGTTGCAAAAGCTATGATGAATCAGCTTGGTGTAGAGCCGGTACTTGAGAGGTCTAGCGGAAAGATTCAGCTCGATGAAACAGGCAAACAGTTGATGCAAGAGTCGTTTAATTCAATTTATATGATGGCAGATTCAGGTGCTCGAGGTTCAGCGGCACAAATACGTCAGTTATCGGGTATGCGTGGATTGATGGCGAAACCAGATGGTTCGATTATTGAAACACCGATTACTGCTAATTTCCGCGAAGGTTTAAATGTTTTGCAGTATTTTATTTCAACACATGGTGCTAGGAAGGGACTAGCAGACACAGCATTAAAAACTGCTAATTCAGGTTATTTGACTCGACGGTTAGTTGATGTTACTCAAGATCTTGTGGTCACTGAAGAAGATTGTAATACGGGTAGCGGCGTAGTTGTGAAGGCTCTGGTGGAAGGTGGTGAAATTATTGAAGCATTACGCGAGCGAATCCTGGGTAGAGTTGTAGTCAACGATGTAATTAACCCAGAAAGTCAGGAAGTGCTTTTTGCATCGGGAGTATTGTTGGATGAAGATGCCGTCGATTTGATTGAGTCTTTGGGTATTGATGAAGTAAAAGTTCGTACCCCACTTACCTGTGAGACTCGATATGGTTTATGTGCAAAGTGCTATGGGCGGGATTTGGGACGAGGGACGCCGGTTAATGTGGGAGAGGCGGTAGGAGTTATTGCTGCTCAATCAATTGGTGAGCCAGGCACACAATTAACAATGCGCACGTTTCATATTGGTGGTGCAGCATCCAGAACTGCTGTGGTAAGTCAGGTCGAGAGTAAGTCAAGTGGCACAGTACATTATTCTCCCACGATGAGATATGTGACTAATGCTCAGAATGAATTGATAGCTATTTCACGAAGCGGTGAAATTATTATTCAGGATGAAAATGGCCGTGAACGTGAAAGACATAAAGCTTCTTATGGTGCAACATTGTTGGTGCGGGATGGTGAAATGGTTAAAGCGGGTCAGGTATTAACGACCTGGGATCCGCATACTCGCCCTATAATAACTGAATATACCGGGAAGGTGCGATTTGAGAATGTTGAAGAAGGTGTGACAGTAGCGAAGCAAATTGATGAGGTTACCGGATTGTCAACCTTGGTAGTCATTGATCCGAAACGCCGAGGAGTTATACAGTCAAAAGGTTTGCGTCCACTAGTGAAGTTCTTAGATGATGATGGGAATGAAATAAAGATGCTGGGTAGTAATCAGTCTGTGAGCATAACATTCCAGATCGGTTGTATTATCACAGTGCGGGATGGGCAGCAGGTGAGTGTCGGCGAAGTATTGGCAAGAATTCCGCAAGAAACTTCTAAAACGCGTGATATTACAGGAGGTTTGCCGCGAGTGGCTGAGCTATTTGAAGCAAGAGCGCCGAAAGATGCGGGCATGTTGGCCGAGGTTACGGGAATTGTTTCTTTTGGTAAGGATACCAAAGGCAAGCAAAGATTAATTATCACCGATCTTGAAGAAATTGTGCATGAATATTTAATTCCGAAAGATAAACACGTAATGGCGCATGATGGGCAAGTGGTGAACAAGGGGGAAATTATTGTTGATGGACCAGCAGACCCCAGAGATATCTTGCGTTTGCAAGGTGTTGAGGCATTAGCACGATATATTACCGATGAAGTTCAAGATGTATATCGATTGCAGGGCGTTAGGATAAATGACAAACATATTGAAGTTATTGTGCGCCAAATGCTAAGGCGAGTGCAAATTACCAGTGCTGGAGATTCAATATTTATTCCAGGAGAGCAAGTAGAGCGCGCCGATTTACTTGCTGAGAACGAGCGATTAATTGCCGAAAAGAAAATGCCTGCTACCTATGAGTTTATGCTGTTAGGTATTACAAAAGCATCATTATCGACGGATTCATTTATCTCTGCGGCATCATTCCAAGAAACAACCCGAGTATTGACTGAAGCAGCAATTATGGGCAAGAAAGATGATTTGCGCGGATTAAAAGAGAATGTTATTGTTGGCAGATTGGTTCCTGCAGGTACGGGATTATCCTTTCATAGTAAGAGGAAAAAACAAGGAAAAATACCTGAAATAAGTGTTGAATCGAGTGTTCCAATCGATAATGCTGTCTAGTATAGAAAGGCCGACGATTGTGGCGTTCGTGTACATTAACCGTGCAAACAGCTTGACAGTACAGGGTTGACTAAGTAGTCTAAGGCAAGATAGCTATCTGTGAAAG
>NZ_CADEGP010000076.1 GCF_902826915.1 uncultured Nitrosomonas sp. | reverse complement strand
ATCAAAAACAGCAGGTCGCTTGATTCTCATACACCAGATTTGACTATAGCTCAGGAATTTGTCAATGACGAGAAACCAATAGCACGAACAATTTTAATCAAAATAATTGGAAATAAAGAATTGCAAACATAGGCAGTAACGACTCAGAGGAACTCAAGTATATTCAATAGGTTTCACTAAATGGAAATCTGGGTTTAACAATAAGTTAAACAGTTCACTCTGCCTCGAGAATAAGATTCTTACCGCCTTTTTTTGCACGATACAAAGCTTCATCCGCACGCTTAAAAATACTTTCTTGCGATTCTTCTGGCCGGAGCTGGGCAACACCCGCACTAAATGTAATTAGCAAGCGCTTATTTTCATGCAGGAAAAATTTCTTAGTTAAATTCCGTCGTATTCTAGATACTATCTGAACCGCCACCTCTAGTTTAGTATTAGGAAGCAAAATCACAAATTCTTCGCCGCCATATCGTGACACGATATCTTCTGGACGCGTCGTATCTTTAACAGAATCCACCAAGTATTTCAAAGCATCATCACCAACTTTATGGCCGTGTGTATCATTGAGTTGTTTGAAATTATCGATATCTAGTAGTGCATAACATAATGGATTCTCATGACGTATCGAACGAGAAGCTTCTCGCTCAAAGGCGGTATCCAAGCCACGCCGGTTAAGTATCCCGGTCAAATGATCTTCGTGAACCTTCTCACCCATCTCAACCAACTTGGTTTCAAGCTGATTGATTTTATTCTGTGCAAAACTGACCTCTGCACGGGCAGCGAGAAAATCACGACGATAATTTAATGCACTTGCCTGCATCTGCTTGGTTTCTTCCATAATCAATCCAAGCAACTGATTAAGTTCTTTTATATCATTAGCATTACTAATTCTTTGCGAATACTGCTCCAGCTTAACCTGATACTCTCCAGTCGTATCACTCAACTCTTCGATATTTGTAATCAGAGAAGTCACCATGAGCTTCAACGTCGTCTTGGCCTCATTCAGGTTATGTCTGATTATTTCCTGCCTTTGTGCTATCTCCTCTATATAATGCTCAGCTTGTTCTATGACCTGAAGATCTAGGGGTCTGGATATAGTGTCACGCAGTTTATTAAGCCGCACTCCAACCCATTGATCCTCGGCTAACAACTCACCAGTACTATCCATAAGCATATTGAGTAATTTCAGTAAGCCTTTCTTCAGCTTAAGTCCATTTTCCCCATATGCATCGAATTTTCCGCAGAAATTCTGAAAATCAACCGAAAATCTCTCCACGTCTGATTTATTTTGAATCTTACGCACCTGGTTTGCCAGTATTTTTGCTTCTTCATTTAGAACAATATCTTCAATTTGTCGAGCAACCACATGCTCTAATACTTGAGACATTAACTCCAATAGTTGATCTGCAAAATGGCCAAAGGGAAGATTTTGTTCTAAAACGGCTTGCGATGCTTGAGAGTCTTGTGGTAATAAATCAACTTGCAACAAAGAGTTCTTTACTTGCACATCCTCGGCTGATTCTTGAATAGTGGACGCTAACATTCCCCAAGAATCGATCAATGCCTTCAGCTTGATGTGCAATTGATTTGAATCTTTTGAAAACTTAGTAAGCACTCGATTAACACCTTCTCTTTTTTTCGCAATTGTTAGCCTACCTTGCTTGTTTTCCAAATGTTTCAACAATGCTTCGATCGTACCTCCCCAAACTGCTGTGGAATCAATTGATTCATTAGCTTGACTCAACTCTTGATTTGTTGATATCGGAATTAAAGGACCGGCGCTAGTTCCTGAATTTCCAGAAATCTGAAGATATAGTTTGTGGTAATTTTCTGGAGTTGGCGGGATTCTTAGCGAGGCGAGTTGCCGCAGCGTTTCGCGAGCAATAGTAATTGGATCAGAATCTTTAAATTGTTTCATATTAATTGGTCAAAATTAAACATAATGAATCAGTAATCCTGGGATTAAGAAACATCGACTCACTCGAAAAAAAATTAAACTAATTGCAGTAACATCTTTAACTATGAAATCAATCAACCAATTTATTCTTTATTGCATAGCGAATTATCTCTGAATTGTTTGTCAATTTGAGTTTCTCTAATAATCGTGCACGATAAACACTCACTGTTTTAGGACTCAGAAACATCTCAGACGATATTTCAGACAAAGTTTTACCGGCTGCAATAAAACACAATGTTTGATACTCTCGATCGGATAAAGTAGCATGAAGGGGTTTATCAATATCAGAGTTAATCGTATTAGCAAGTTCTTGTGCGACAACTGGGCTAACATACTTATCTCCTGCTGCGACTTGCCGAATAGCCACCACCAGCTGCGCAGGTGCGCTTTGTTTATTTAGATAACCCGATGCACCCGCTTTTAATGCACGAATAGCAAACTCGTGTTCATTGTGCATACTAAGCATTAATACTGACAAATTAGGCCTATCTTTCTTTATCTGCTTCAAAATCTCAATCCCATTTCTATCGGGTAGAGATATATCCAATAACATGACATTGAAGTCTTGCTGCCGCGCAATTTTGATTGCTTGAAAACCCGTTTCTGCCTCTCCAGTCACCTTAATATCGTCAGTTTCACTGAGTATCTGCTTCAAACCTTGACGAACAATTGCATGATCATCGGCAATCATTACACTAATCATGTATACCTCCAGCTATTTAAAGCCGAGAAATTTGCTTTCTCTTCTTAATCGGCTCTGATTGCGAGAACTCTTTAAACCTGCTATTTAAATCATGTGCTTGCTCAGAATCATATTCTGGATCCCCAGTCGGTATCAAAATAGTCACCTTAGTTCCTTTTTCTGATTCTCCAGAAATATGAAAATTTCCCTTTAATTGCAGACATCGTTCACGCATTCCTCGTATTCCAAACGAATCTTGCTTCTCCATATCAATTTCAGTAATACCACACCCATCATCCATCACATCAAGCAGAATCAAGCCTTCCAATTCGACAAGCTTTACCTGAATGCGTGATGCATTGGCATGTTTGGAAATATTTGTCAGCGTTTCCTGGAATACTCTAAATATCGCTATGGCTAAATCCGAGTCTAAAGATATTTCATCATTGTCGCATGATACTCTGCAAACAATACCGGTACGATCACTAAATTCTTTTGCTTGCCATTGCACAGCAGCAACAATCCCACAATCAAGAATCCCGGGGCGTAAATCAAGCGAAATCCTTCTAGTACTGTCGATTACACGATCCACTAGTGATTCAATAGATTTCGCTTTCTGTTGATAAAATTCGAGTTTTCTTGCTGTCTTATCCATACAAGGAAGTAACTCACATTTAATGGCAGTTAATGTCCCACCGATGTCATCATGAATTTCGCGTGCAATTCGGGCCCGCTCCTGTTCTTTAACTTTCTGCAAATATGAAGATAGCTCAGCCAACTGTTCACGCGAACGTGCAATTTCGCGCTCAGTCAATTTATTGCGAGTAATGTTTATCATGATGCCATCCCACAGCATGGCTCCATCAAGCATTCTTCTGGGTGTTGCACGTAAACTGACCCATTTAATATCACTATCTCCTTTTACTTGAATACAACCCTCCCAGTTCCAAGTTGAAAGTTGCTCGGCAGATGTCATCATAAGTTGACGATAAGATTCTTTGTCTTCAGACAGAATTAATTCTGGAAAAAGTTCTGGGTTGCTCATTAGCTTCTGGGGTGATAACCCCAGAAGTGTTTCGCTTGCATCGCTGACATATGGGAAACTAGCTTGATTATTCTTACCCAACTGAAACTGAAACACGACTCCGGGAAGATTAGATGTAATTGCTTGAAAAAGCACCTCACTTTTTTGCAAAGCAGCTTGAGCAGTAATAAACCGCTGATAATTCTTTACTTCACGCAAACTACGTCTAATTACCGGCACTAATCTAGCAAGATTGGCTTTCATCATAAAATCATATGCACCTAAAGCCATGATATTTTCAGCCGCTTCTTCACCGATATCACTGGAAGCAACGATTAAAGGTATATCCAACCCTTGATTTTTTATCAATTTGATTACATCGCACGCATTAAGTCGCGGTGAAGCATAATCAGATAGAATCACATCCCAATTCAGGAGCTTCAGAGCCGCTTGCAAATCGTCAGCCGTGGCAACGCACAAATAGTCTATTTGAAAACCACTGCGTGATAGTATTTTCAGAACCGTCTCAGCATCCTTTGCAGAATACTCAATCAACAATATTTTTAACTTCTCTTCATCGACCATCTCAGTCCCTCATTGATCGAAGCCGATATAAACTTAAGAATTAGATTGCAAAATTAACCATCTGAATTAATTCCACATTCTACAGAATGACTTCATCTTTAGAAAGTGATTTATATCACGAATAACCGTTTCTAACCAACCAAATAGCTAAAATACAAGAAAGTAAAATTCTAAACTTTCCAAAATCATTTCCGATAACTGCAATCAACGGTGCTTGTCTTTCTTCTTGGATTGCGAGGAAGTCACCACCGTAATTTAAATTAAAGATTTATCCGCCCAAGGTTTTTATACCTTTCAGGTTTGCGGAAAAACCAACTGGCAATAATGCCAAATGTAAATTAGGAGAACCCAAATGTCTCAAGTTATAAATTCAAATATCGCTTCGCTGACTGCACAACGCAACCTTAACTCATCAGCGTCATCACTCAACACATCACTAGAACGTTTATCTTCTGGATTGAGAATAAACAGCGCTAAAGATGATGCTGCGGGCCTGGCTATTTCAGAAAGAATGACTTCACAAATCCGTGGCCTAAACCAAGCTGTACGTAACGCAAACGATGGCATTTCGCTGTCACAAACTGCTGAAGGTGCGCTGAGTGAAATCGGCAACAACCTGCAACGTATACGTGAGTTGGCTGTACAATCTTCCAATGCCACCAACAGCGCCAGTGATCGCACTGCACTACAAGCCGAAGCTTCACAATTGATTTCTGAAATATCTCGCGTTGCCAGCCAAACCCAGTTTAACGGCACGAATTTACTGGATGGTTCTTTTCAAAATCAGAGCTTCCAAGTTGGCGCAAATGCTGGCCAAAGCATCGACATTAATAAAATCAATGATGCACGTGCTTCTGCACTCGGCAGCCATACCCTAACCACTGGCGGCACAGCAATGAACGCCGTTGCTGTCGGCGATATCGCCAGCTTGACCAACGCTGTACTCGCAGAAACCGACCTCACCCTCACCACTGCAGATGGCGGCACAACGAGTCCAATTACTTATGCTGCAGGTACAGCAGGATCGCTGACCACTACCGGTGGAGCCAGAGAAGTTGCTACTGCAATCAACAGTGCAGCAAGTGGTATCGGAATAACCGCCACCGCAAGTAACAGTACGACGCTAAGTAGCCTGAGTGCGGCTGGTACGGTTTCATTCAGCATCAATGGGCAGGCGATTTCGACAGCGGTTACGGATCAGAATGACCTGAGCAGTGTAGTTTCTGCCATCAACGGTGTTCAGGCCACTAGCGGTGTCACAGCTAGCTTCACCAGCGCCAGTTCGAAATCGAGCATTACCCTCAGCACGACAGATGGGCGTAATATTGTTCTGAGCGGCTTCGCGAACAGCACCGTCGGTAACGATACGGTCAGTTTCGGTGGCTCGACTCTGACGGAAGGCGCTGCTGCTACCATCTCTGCTGTGAAAACTGGTACCGTCTCGCTTTCCAGCGCCAAAGGCGCGATCTCGACAGCCAACGCTAATGCTTCTGCATTTTCAATTGCTGGCGTAAATAACAGCACCTTTTCTTCGATAGCAGCCCTAAGCCTATCGTCTGTAACGGGCTCACAAGCTGCACTCACCTCAGTGGATGCAGCATTAGCCCAAATCAATTCATCCCGCGCCGACTTAGGTTCATATCAGAATCGTTTCAGCTCAACCGTCGCGAATCTGCAAAGCACTTCTGAGAATCTTTCAGCTTCTCGTAGCCGGATTCAGGATGCCGACTTCGCCGCTGAAACAGCCAATATGACACGTGGCCAGATTTTACAACAAGCAGGTGTAGCAATTCTTGCACAAGCAAATTCTTTACCCAATAATGTTCTATCACTGCTACGTTAAGTAATCCGTAACAAATGATACAACACATTAAATAAAGCTGATAGTACGCGGGATTATCAAAAAAACTCCCGCGTACGTTTCAACTTTAAGGAGCTATTCCATGAACATCAATCAATTAAACGGACCGGATGTAATTTCACGCCCTGTGGCACCAATGTCGGTTACTCAGAAGAAAATTATGTTTGATACTGACGTTGCTCCATCACCTGTTCCAACTGGACGACCTACAGTAAATAATAAATCAGAGACAGTAGAACAAATCAAACAAGCTGTTCAAGAAATTCAGGAAGCAGCAGATATTCTAGGACATAACTTGCGTTTCTCAATTGATGAAGAAACTGGAAAATCAATCATTAAGGTATTGGATGCCCATACTGATGAGGTTATTCGACAGTTTCCCACAGAAGAAGCCATTAAAATAGCCCGCACCTTAGACAAGATGCAAGGATTGCTACTTAACGACAAAGCATAATCAAAATTCTAATAGAATCAGAATAACAGGACTCAAAAATGCTTTCATCTCCAGGAATTGGATCAGGTTTAGATGTCACCGGTATTGTCAGCCAATTAATGGCATTGGAACGCCGCCCCCTGGCATCTCTCGATACCAAAGAGGCTAAACAGCAAACTCAGCTAACTGCATTCGGTAGCCTAAAGGGTGCGTTGTCCTCATTCCAAAGCAGTCTTTCTGCGTTGGCCAATCCGGAAAAATATACCGCTAAAACGGCTAGTCTTGCTGATACAACTTTGGCCAATGTGAGCGCTACTTCCACTACTGCAACAGGCAGCTACTCCATGGAAATTCAAACGCTCGCACAATCGCATAAATTAAAATCTGCTAACTTTGCAACTACCGGCACCACAATCGGCAGCGGCACTATAACCATACAGTTCGGCACATACAGTGGCGGCGCATTTACACTTAATCCAGATAAAGCTGCGCAATCAATTTCCATTTCTTCTGACAATTCATCATTGGCCGGCATTCGTGACACTATCAATCTAGCTAACGCAGGAGTAACCGCCAGCATTGTTAATGATGGCACTGGCAATCGTTTAGTGATTGCTTCAACGGATACAGGTTTGAGCAACGCCCTAAAAATAACTACAAATGATACTGATACAAACGATACTGATAATGTAGGCTTATCTCAGCTTAATTACGATGCGTCCACTGGTGGCACGACTAATCTTACCGAAACTGTGGCAGCCAGCAATGCCACATTAGTCATTGACGGCATTCTAATTAACAAAGCATCCAACAAAATTACAGATGCTATTGAAGGTGTCACGTTAGATCTATTGAAAACAAATACTGGCACAACAACAACCTTAAATTTATCTCGAGACACAGCAAGCGCTCAAAGTGCAGTGTCGTCATTTGTTAAAGCTTTTAATGATCTTAATAAAACCATCGTCGATCTCTCAAAATATGATGCCGCTACTAAGCGCGCATCTATTCTAACGGGAGATTCAACCGTTCGTTCAATCCAGACACAATTACGCAACACAATCTCCGATCCACTGACTACTGCAGGCGGCGGCCTGAGCATACTAACTGAGGTAGGCGTTTCTTTTCAAGCGAATGGTACTCTTAAATTTGATTCAACTGCTCTATCCCAAGTACTGAATGATCCGACAAAAGATATTTCGACACTGTTTGCCTCCGTTGGAAAAACCAGTGACAGTTTAGTATCATTTATCAGTGCTAAACCTGATACAAACAATGGCAAGCACTCATTGGATATCAGTCAAATTGCGACACAAGGCACTGCGGCAGGTAGCACTCCTGCTGCGCTGATTATTAATACTGGAGTCAACGACACACTAAATTTCACTATTAATGGAGTAAGCGCCAGTGTAACTCTTGCAACAGGCACTTATACGGCAACTTCACTGTCAGCTGAAATCCAGTCAAGAATCAATGGTGCACCAGAAATTTCTGCAGCCGGTATAAAAGTAGCACTAAGCGAGTCTGCGGGAAAATTAACTATCACTTCCGATCAATTCGGTGCTGCATCAACTGTATCAATTACCGGCGGGAATGGTAAACAGGATTTATTTGGCATACCTGTTGAGACCAGTGGTGTAGATGTGGCTGGGACGATTAATGGCGTCACCGCCACAGGTTCTGGTCAAATCCTAACCGGTGATGCCGACAGCAGTGGACTCACTCTCAAAATATCCGGTGGCACCACAGGTGCTAGAGGAAATGTCGATTTTGCGCATGGCTTTGCAGCAAAGCTGGGTAAATTAGTAGATGATATGTTGAAATCTAATCTAATTGATAATCGTATTGATGGCATTAATTCATCAATCAAAGATATCGAATCACAGAGAGAAGCATTAAATCAGAGACTCGAGGGAGTAGAGAAACGTATACGTGCACAGTTTTCTGCATTGGATGCGACAATCGTCAGCATGACCCAAACCAGCAATTTCTTACAACAACAATTGTCCAGATTGCCTGGTGCAAGTAGCTAAAAATAAGCTCCAGGAAGTAAGCTTCTTATAATATAAAAGAGAGTACAGAATGTTTATTACCACAAATAATGCAATATCCGCCTACCAACGTATTGGTGTTGAAACCGGCGTTGAATCAGCCGATCCGCACAAACTTATTTTAATGCTATTCGAAGGTGCACAAGAAGCACTGGCGAGAACCAGAATACATATGCAAAATAACGAGATCTCAGAAAAAGGAAAAATGATTTCAAAAGCCATCATGATTATTGATCACGGCTTGAAAGCTAGTTTGGACATGAATGCGGGCGGTGATTTGGCCATTAAACTCCAAGCACTTTATGATTATATGACGCACCGATTATTAATGGCTAATATTCAGAATAACATTGAGATACTGAATGAAGTGAATAAACTTTTATCTGAACTATATAGTGCCTGGAAAGAAATCGGAGAATCCAATGGAACTCCAACTGCAATAAAAGCAATTGCCATCTAAACAAAGATTTCTGTACAAGAAAAAGGACATGTAAAAGAATGGATTATGCGCATACGATAATAACCTACAATGCCATTTTAGCAACAACTGGGAAAATGCTGACTGCTGCACAAAATAGCGAATGGGATCAATTGGTATCATTAGAACAAGAATGTAGAAAACTAACCGATAGCCTCAAAAAAAATGACACAGAGCCTTTACTCGATAAAGAATTACAGCAAAAAAAGGTAAAAATTATTCACCAAATATTGGATAACGATGCTCAAACTCGAGCAATCATTGAACCTTGGATGGCAAGGCTACAAGATATGCTCAGCATTAATAAACGCACACGCAATCTTCAACAAACATATCAACCTATTAACAATGTATAAGCATCCAAATAAAGTATCAGTATCAGAATATATTGCTTCTGTTGGATAAATACAAACAACTTAAATACAAGCTGTCGTGAATCCAATCATTATCAAAACCGATTTAATCACGCCCCTAACACAGATAAAATCTGTTTCACCGATAGCACCTGTAACAGCAATTCTTGATTCACAAAATTCTTCTAGTAAATTTGAGCAAGGACAAAAATATCAGGCATTTGTTGAAGCACGTTTATCTAATGGAAGTTCCAGAGTTTTGGTTAATGACAAACTACTCCAGATAGACCTACCAGCAAAGTTTCAACCCGGCAATAAACTAGAATTAGTTTTCATTTCTCACCAACCAAATCTAAAATTCCTTATTCTCGACAAAGCAACGATAGAATCAAAGGAAAATATCGCTTCAATAAGCACCACTGGACGATTTATCGGTCTCCTAGTGCATGATACTTTAAAACATGTCCCAACAAATACCACCCAATCACTAACAAGCTCTTCTCCTATTCTGAATGGAACTCTAACAAATAGCACTGAATTACCCGGTTTATTGCAAAAAACAATTACCCAAAGTGGGTTATTCTATGAGTCACATCAAGCTCAATGGATTAATGGAGAAAATACACTGGAAAATTTACAACAAGAGCCACAGGGTAAGTTAATGTTAGCAGTACCTGAGCTATCTGTGACTAAGGCAGCGATTTTAGCTTCGCCAAATCCTGAAATGCCAGTGCATATTCAGACTATGCCACTAGTACAGCAACAACTAAATACACTGGAAACCGGACATATATTCTGGCGAGGTGAAGTTTGGCATGACCAATCAATGGAATGGGATATTTATGAACAATCTGAATCTGAAGATGAAAACAAGGCCAATGAATCCGATCATGCAGCACAGTGGCGTACGCAACTTCATTTATCGTTGCCACAACTGGGAGACATTACCGCCAACATCTTATTTAATTCCCAAGGTCTTAATATTAAAATAAAAACATCACAATTTAACACGACTAGTTTATTAAAAAGCAATCAATCATTACTCACGATAGATATGCAATCCGCAGGATTAACCATTCAAGCGGTAGAAGTTCAGCACAATGACAATGAATGAATCTTACCCCACTGCTGTAGCACTTGCGTATCAAGAGGGACAAATCGCGCCTAAAGTAATTGCTAAAGGTCGGGGTCTCATTGCTCAGGAAATTATAAGGCGTGCCAAAGAAGCGGGGGTTTATGTTCATGAATCAAGTGAATTGGTCGCATTATTAATGCAGGTTAATATCGATGATCGCATTCCGCCACAGCTTTATGTCGCAGTCGCAGAATTACTTGCATGGCTTTATCGCTTGGAAAAAACAAAAACGCCTTTGACTGCTAATAGTCTTGACAGCAAGATCACACAACAAACTTTGGAAGGACATTGATAATGCTCGCACCCAATGAAGATACTGAAACATACGAAGTATTAGAACCTACTATGCTAACTCCTGAAGAAAAAAGTGAGAAATTCCGCATTAACTCGGAAATTGATATTCTTTTTATACTTCGCGGAATCATGCAAGCAGATTCACTAATTACACTTTACCCCGACTATGAGAGCGATTTTATACTAACATCGATTCTATCCATAGACTCTGACAAGAAAGAAATGGTGATAGATTATGGCATTAATGACAAGCATTGCCAGAAAGCACTCAATTCTAAAGAATTAGTATTTGTTACCACACAAAATAGAGTAAAAATAGAATTTGTCTGTGATCAAATCAAGAAAATACAATTTAATAATAAAGATGCATTTTTAGTCAATGTCCCAGAAATGCTTCTACGTATACAGAGAAGAAACCATTTCCGCATTACTACTCCTATTGTAAAGCCACTTAAATGTGTTATTCCAATACCCGGAAAAAGTTCAACAGCTGCCAAAGCGGAAGTAGCGATCCTTGATATAAGTTGTGGCGGTACTGCTGTCATCGATCAGCACCCAATTATCAATTTTGACCCAGGCATTATTTATAGCAATTGCCAAATCATGCTCCCAGAGATTGGGACTATTAATGTCACTATCCAGGTAAAAAACACCTACGAAATCACTTTACGTAACGGTCAAAATTGTATGCGCGCCGGATGTCAGTTTATCAATCTAGCAGCAAGTATGGAGGCTATGATACAGCGCTATATTATTAAGCAAGAACAAATTAGAAAAACAAAATAAATCCTGATTAGCTACTTGCCTCAGAAACTCTCAGAGACCTTTGCAAAACTCAACGAATTTCCAAATTCGTTACAATTTCTGATTTTTATGTGTGTGGAAGAGTATCTTTTAGTAATTTTCTTGCTGAAATCACGCGAGCAATCACTTTTATCGATGATTATCGGCTCAGAAGGCGCATTTCTCCTGCGATTGCAGTGGTATCTGTCTAATGAACGACCGGCGAGGTATCAGAGCTGTGAGATGTGGAAAGTTAGAAAAGTGCAAGCTGCCTATCTTCGTGTAGTTTTTGATACTCTTTCCCTTGTCCCTTAACATAGTTCCTTATCGTGTGTTCATCGCCATGACGACCAACAGTACTCGCAAAATAGCCATCACTCCAAAACTCACCGCCCCAGAGTTGTTTTTTGACATGAGGACACAAGCGAAATATCTCACTTGCTGTGATACTCTTAATCAGCGTTACCAGTTTTGTTACACTATAGGAAGGAACGCTTTGCACTAAAAAATGAACATGATCTTCATCTGTTCCAATCTCCAGAAATTTCAACTGGTAACGCTTCTCCAGCTCAAGACACACATCTCCCAGTCTCTTATCTATTGCCTTATCGAACACAGCGCGACGATATTTCGCTGGAAATACCAAGTGATAAAGCAATGTTGTTACGTTATGTCGCTTATGTATATATTCGCTCACGCGAATATTTTACGGAGCTATAGTCAAATCTGGTGTATGAGAATCAAGCGACCTGCTGTTTTTGATC
>NZ_CADEGP010000075.1 GCF_902826915.1 uncultured Nitrosomonas sp. | reverse complement strand
TTTCATCTCTTCCTCCTCTCAAACCATTTTATCTCCGGAAATACCGGGACGATTCTGACACGCAATAAAGATGGGCAAATAGTGTTAAAGCTGAAGACACCTTATCGGGATGGCACGACCCACATCATCATGTCGCCACTGGAATTCATGCAACGGCTGGCTGCGCTGGTTCCCCGGCCAAGGCTCAACCTCATTCGTTTCCATGGCGTGCTTGCGCCGAACGCCAAACTGCGCGCTGAGATTATTCCTGGCAGCAAGAAAAACAAAAGTAATGCATCCGATACGAATGACGATGTGCCGCCTTCCCCGGCTTCCGTGCGCATCAGTTGGGCACGTTTGCTCAAGCGGGTGTTTGAGATCGACATTGAGCGCTGCCCGCATTGTGGCGGGAATATGAAAATCATCGCCGCCCTCTTGGAGAAAGCCACAATCACTAAAATTCTTGACCATCTTGGTTTGCCTGCCCGGGCGCCGCCTAGAGCACCTGCACAAATCTTTGATCCTTTCGAGCCAACCTGATCCCGTGCTCGCTCCTTTCAATCCTCTTCATCACTGGGCTGACCTTTACCCCTGGGCGTCTTTCGCCTGAAGCGCCAAAACGCGGCAAAATCTTTGAATTTTTGTGCTAACTGAACCGGAATACAGTAATTTTTCAATCGATTATCACCGTGTTTGACAATTGAGCCAGCTTTCAGTACATTCAAAACTTATGGAAAACTTATGGAAAAGGTGGTTTATTTTTCCTATACCCAAGAAAAATTGCGGAGGAATTTACGAATGAAGTCGGCGGCACACTGACTATCGCCACAACACACACGCAAGCGCGCTATGCGCTACCCCCTACCCCCTACCCCCTGTGATCAAGCGCTTTACCGAACGTTACCAAAGAGTCAAATTAATTCTGCGGCAAGGCAGTCCGATGCAAATTTCTGCTTTAGTGACTTCGGGAGAAGCGGATATTGCGATTGCCACCGAAGCCTTTGAGCAATTTCCAGAACTCATATTGCTGCCGTGTTATCAATGGAATCGATGTGTCGTTGTGCCGTCCAAGCACCCGCTTCTAAAGTTAAAAGAACTCACATTGGAAGCGATTAATCAATATCCTATCATTACTTATGATTTTGCTTTTACCGGTCGCTCAAAAATCAACCAGGCATTTGCTAGCCGGGGACTGGAACCCAATGTGATACTGACGGCCATTGACTCGGATGTGATCAAAACTTATGTAGAATTGGGGCTAGGTGTTGGTATACTGGCAAACATGGCGTTTGATCCCAAACGAGACAAAAATCTCAGATCCATTGATGCTAGCCATCTGTTTGAACCCAGCACGACACGCATCGGCATAAGCCGTAACAGTTATATACGTGGTTATGTCTTCGATTTTATCGAAATGTTTGCGCCGCACCTTGATCACGCCAGTATTCAAACCAAACTGGAAGGCAACGTAGAAGGATGATTTAAAGAATGAACGCAATAATATCTATAAGTACTTCGTGCCAAAGTAGCACTCACAGATTCTAATAAACATGCTATAAGAACCTCCTAAGGCACAAACGTCTCCCTCCAATTGCTTTAGGAAAATCTTAAGTGATCTGCATTCCTTAAATCTAATTTTCACGGAGTATGCAAATGAATAATCAAGCATCAAGCATCAAGCATCAAGCATCAAGCATCAAATAATATTAAATCTTTTCTCAGTATTTTTTCTATCCGCAGTATCAATTTCTCTGTCATTAGCAGCACAGTATGATGCCAGCGATTACGAGAACCTTCTTAATGAAGCCAATTCGAAAGGCTTTGCTCGAGTATTAATTACCTTGGACGACACGGTAACAATCGAAGATATGGTAAGCAAGGGGGCTTCATTAAGTGCCGTAATGAAAAACAAGGCCCAAAACGTTCTTACCGAACTAGATCAACATGCACTGAAATCGGGCTACTGGAACAACGGAATCGGCCAAATGGGTGCCTACGTGAACGAAATCGGTCTTCGCGTCCTGGCTGGCAGTAATAATGCAATCTCATTTACCCGTGATGTGACCACGCAATATCGTATTAAAGCGGTTGACGATGACGGTAGCCTTGAAGCAATTGAAACCGCGATCCAGAACAATGGCAGCGCAAATGTTGATATATTTCTGAATACAGACGCCGTTGATTATGAATTAGACAGTCTTGGCAATACCTTATTCAAACCATCGCCAGCGATGTCAGAACAAGCACAGAATATACTGACCAATATAAACAATGAGCATTTCGCAAAAGGGATCAACATCACGGAAATAGGCGAGGGTCGCCCAGTCATCCTGGCAAGTATTGACAGAAATGCATTTTATGCACTCATTGAAAGAGATGATATAAGAGCCATTCGTCCTGTCGGCTATACCGATCCCAGAAAAGCACAATGGCCGGAAGAAGTATTGGAAGCCGCCAAAGAGCATGGTGAAGCGGAAATTATGATGACATTACGCGGCGGTGATTTTTCTTCAGCAAAAACAGGTTACATGTCGTCGGCCGCAATCAAAGCCCAAGCCAATGCCAATCACCGCGCTTTTGATGACATTCTTACCAAAATTGGCGCATCAGCTCTTTCCACAGACACATCAACGAGTACGGAAATTGGTGTGTTGCACATAAAGCTTCCCTTTGATGCACTAGCAAAATTGTACGGCAATGCTGATGCGAGAATTCTGAGTGTCGAGCTGAACAAGCCTGTTGCCTGGACAACACTGACTAACAGCACCGTATTACTCAATATGGCGTCAGCCTGGAGCGCAGGGTTTCGGGCAGCCGGTCAAAATATTGTTATCTTAGATAGCGGTATCCGTAAAAATCATGCATTTCTAACACCAAGGGTTACTTTTGAAGCATGTTTTGGTACCAACGGAACCAACGGTGGGATTACTTATTCAACAATCTGTCCCAGCCCAAACGCTACTACTGGCGACAGTCCGCTGGGGCTCGTCAATTCGGGAGAACCTTTATCCTTTACCAATATGGCGGCTTGTAATGCGCTGGCGGGTGGCTGCTATCACGGCACCCATGTGGCCGGGATTGCTGCAGGCAGACAAAGTGCCAGCATCTCTCCTTCGAATCTACAGGGTATTGGACCAGACGCTTCTATAATATCAGCTCAGGTTTTTTCATATAAAACCACCTCTCCTCAATCAATGACAGCATTTGGTGCGGATATTTTTCAAGCCCTAGTCAGTGTGTTATCTGCTACGACGGCAAGCACAATTAACAATCCTTATACCGTTAACATGAGTATAGCTGGAGGGCTTGCATCAACAAATTGCAACACTTCCTCATTTAGTATTAATAGCACTGTATCTAGCCTAATTAGTAGAGGAGTTCCTGTTGTAGCAGCTACTGGAAATAACGGGATTTCCCCTGGCGTTGGAAGCAAAACGCAGATTACTTGGCCATCTTGCGTACCACAAGTTATCAAGGTAAGTTCAGTCAGAAATGATTCAACAGGAATAACTTTATCTAGTTTTGCAAATATTGCGAATCAGTCCAATTATACTGGACCAATTCTGCTGGCCCCAGGAGGTGGGGACGGTACAAATATCCGTTCTGCATTTCCTACTTCAACAACTGCTACTGGATTACTGTCAGGTACATCGCAAGCATCACCTCATGTAGCTGGTATATATGCTGCTGTCAAAGCGGCCAATCCACTTGGAGTTTCAGTAGCAGATGTCACGGCATGGATCGTTTCCACAGGAAGCATTCCAGTGACTATTAACTTACCTGCTCCTACTGGCAACCAAGTTTTCCGTCGCGTGAGAGTTCCTTAATCTCGACGAGTTTAATCCCCACCCCTCGTGTGTGATGAAAGCTGGTGATTTAAGAGTGTAACTAATACCCCGCTGCTTGCGGCAGGGTGCTTTATTTAACAAGTATGGAGGTATTCCCATGAAATTCTTTATTCAGAAATTCTTGCTTGCAAGTGCTTTATTACTAAGTGCGTTATCCTCACAAGCGGATATCGTTAAATTCTCTGCACCCGCAGAGTATTGCTTCCCACAAACATCGGTTAGAAGCGAGTTAGGAAAATTCGATAAAGTCATTCTCGATCATAATTTAATCGTAAATGAACAGGATCATTTTAAATCCGGAGACATTTTTGTCGGTTTCCGGCGTAAAAGCCAGCCTGATATTCTATGGCTAACTAACGGCACTTCATGGCTGAATGCTGCCGATAATAGTGATACCACACCCAAAGCCTACTCAATTATTTTACCAAATGGAGACGGCAAGCTCCAACCCATCATGCCTATTACTCTTTCCAACGAACCCATTGATGTCAGTGCATATGTTGGAGATGGCGAAGTATGGGTAGGTTACGGTCTAAGAGCAGGAGGGGAAACCTGGGAAAAATCATACGAAGAGATGATAAGTAATCGACGATTCAATAAAATATGGGAGATTACTGGGTCGACTCCAACTTCTGGATTACCAGGTGATTTACTCACAATTTGCTTAATGGCAACCGAGATGAAAACCACTATTAATACAATAGGCTTTGACTTACCAGGCGAAGTTGTTCTGGATATTGATGCTGTCGGAATTGCAACTAAATAGTAATTTTCATTACGCGCAAAATTATGGCCCAGTTAAATGAGTAAGAAGTATCCAGCGCATTTGGCTGGTTCAATAAATAGATCGCTCTGAAACAATACTAAGCTTTCTATTAGGAATAGCTGAGCAAGTTCATAATAGCCACTACATCAAAATAACCTGTGTAGTGGCTTTCCTCTCCTGAAGAATGCAAATTGCTTCTAATTGAAATTAAACGTAGTATAAGCATACGCCATCTATTTCTCATTAACTGCGAGTATCAGACGGTACGGCCACGATGAGGCCATCACGTCCTCAAAATGCTTTTCCACCCAATCGTATTGAGACAGCCGAGCATTTATCCAAGCTGACCGGACAAACCACGGTCATCAAGGAGCAGATTACGACCAGTGGTAGGCGGGTAGGGGTGATGCATGGCAACGTGACGCGAACCATGCAGGAAACACAGCGTCCTTTACTAACACCTGACGAGTGTTTACGCATGACTTCACCAGAAAAAGATGCTGAAGGCAAGATTACCAAGCCAGGTGACATGATCATTTATGTGGCGGGTTATCCTGCTATATATGGCAAGCAGCCTTTGTACTTTCAAGATTCTGTGTTTTCTGCGCGGGCTGCTGTTCCTGCACCTGCTTACAGCGACAAAATAATCCAATCATCATGAGAAAAACACGCAATATTCTGGCAGGCATTGTTTTGTCTGTCAGTGCCGGTATATTTCTGTTGAGTATTGTTTTTCGACTCACTGGTATTTATTACAATAATACGCCGAGTTTTCCGGTGGGGTTTTACAAGATTGTTGATGAACCAGTAGGGAAGGGCGCATACGTCTCTTTCTGCCCACCACAAGACGAGGTTTTTGATATGGCCGTGGCACGGCATTACATCAATACAGGCAACTGTCCGGGCGGTTATGGGATGTTGCTGAAACGTGTCTTTGCACAGGGAGGAGACACTGTTTCTATCGGTGGGGCAGGGATTAAGGTTAACGGTGAACTGTTGCGCAAATAGTGCGCAGATCAGCGCGGATATTGATGGTCATGAAATGCCGCAATATCGTTTGAGAGAGAGGATGCTGGGTGATTCTGAATATCTGTTTATGTCCGATGTGAATCCGAATTCTTTTGATGCGCGGTATTTTGGGCTGATTGCGGGTTTGCAGATTCAACATGTGGTTGAGCCGTTTTTTACTTGGGGTAAGTGAGAGGTGTGGTTTGCCTAATTACATCATAGCTGTCATACGGTGCCAAATTTAACTGTAAGTATAGGTTCTTCTGCATAAACAGAGCGTCACCTACCTTTATATGATTCGTCTACTAAGTAGTTGGTTTACTTTTCTTCTTTAAAGAAATAAACTGATATGATGGTAGTAAGTGTTATCTTATCTTCCTCTTTCATCCTTATCACTAATGTAACGATAGTATTACTGATAGTATCAAACAATCCTTTCACATTTAAGGAATTAATTGTAATGAATATTTCTTGCAGACGTCTTATAAAATATATAGTACCAATCTTGTTTCTTTGTTTCATTAATTTCCAGGCGCAGGCGAATCGGGATCACGTAAATTATAAAATTGAACAAGCAATTAGTAATGGGGAAAAATTAGTAGAAGGTTCTTATATTGGCATTGTTAAATCTATATAGTTATTAACTTTCAACTAATTGAATGTAATATAAATAAAACCTGTTTTCTATACTTAATTAACAATACCCTTATATTATTGGTTTTAAAAAACCATCCGCTTTTCTTAATAATAAAGAAGACCCTTTAATTCAACCACCTGATGAGTCAAAAAGGGATAGTGGAACGGTTCCTTTTGGAGAACATAGTACTGGTCAGAATAAAGAAGAGTTAGTTAACAAATTAGGGCTTCGAGGAGAAATAGTATCTATATTTGACACTATTAACGCAATCCACGTATTAATGGATGAAACTGAAGCAGAAAGATGGAGAAAGGATGGACGTGTAGAATACGTTGAGCAAGATATGATCTTAACCAGTGGTACCACCCAGAGCAATCCAGGGTGGGGACTGGATAGGTTAGATGAGACATCAGTTACTCTTGATAATACGTATGTTTATACAAATACAGGAGCTGGTCGCGAAATCTATATTCTCGATTCTGGCTTGGATTTATCGAATCCAACAGTCGCCGCTCAATTTGGTGGACGGGCATCTGTACTTTGGGACGTGAATGGTGGAACTGGTGCAGATTGTAATGGTCATGGCACCCAAGTTAGTAGTGCTGCTGCTGGAAGCACCAAAGGCATTGCTAAAGGGGCTACGGTGATAATGGCCAAAATTACATCAGGTTGCACTGGAGGCTCATCTATATCTACTTCGGTTCTCGTACGGGGTCAAATATTTCTGCCTTTGCTCCAGGGGAATCTGTGGCACTATTGAATTTCAATGGAACATCCGTCACAAATAATGGAACATCATTCTCTGCACCTTATATTGCTGGTATTTTTGCAGTGGCGTGCCAAGCTGCGGGTACTTTATGTAATACTGCGACAAATGCAACAACGCTTTATGATGCACTCAGGAACACAGGTGTAATTGGCACTGTTACCAATACTAACGGCACTCCGTTAACCGGCGCAACGTCTCGATTTATAGTGCAGCAATGGTAAGCAACTGTTTACAAAATAAATATTCAAAAGTGGATAGGCGTTTAGGTTTCATAGCGTCCTGTCTGCTTTATAGGAGCTACTGTATGATTAAGGAAAGATATTTAGCTACAACATTGATTTTGTGCAGCTGTATTACTATGGCAATGGCCGATAATGTAATAGCGGAAAGCACAAGTTTTTCGAATAACAATGTACCTAGTTATGAAAACGGTGTTTTGACGATTCCCCGTGTCGACACGCCGGATCAGATTGGGAATTATCAGGATGCAACGCTTAAGTTTGATCCACAGTTAAACACCTGGATTCTACAACAAGTTAATCCAGCGAAATTCAATTCTTCCAACCCAAAAATTAAATCAGTCCACGTTTTCACCATAGATGATTCTTTTCCAACGCAAATCTTCTTACAAGTTGTGGGAGATTTCACATGCGGTGAGTTTGGACAAATTAATACGCGCAGGAAAGATAATCTGTTCGAGGTTCAAATATCTGTAATTCCGACACCGCCAGGACAGACATGTACTGCAAACATTACGGAATTTGTTAGAGTTATCCAGCTAGATGTATATCGTCTAGATGCTGGGGATTATCAATATAGTATCAATGGTGATAATTTAGGTACGTTCAGTCTAACTGAGGCTAATAAATTTGGTGAATGCGGTGGTACAAGAAATCCAGAGGAAATTTGTGAGATCGAAGTAGTAACAGCAAATTGATGACATCACTGTAGATATACGGTTTGTAAACACGCCACCGGCAGTTAGTCGGTGGTTTTTTCCTTCCACATGACTCCATCAAGATCGCTCTTCGCGGGTGAGTCCAATGATCTGGCGTCGCCTCCGGATTCCAGATCGAACGTCATTAGCTGACTTTCACCACGTGATTCAAATCGTTTTTGGCTGGGACGATGAGCATTTGCATCGATTCCACATTTATGGGTAAATTCCAACAAAGGTACGTAATGCGTCATTAGTCTTACAAAGTCTTGTCGTATATGGCAGTTTTCACAGCTATGAGGTAACTACCCGCAGTGCGCAACGCGACAAATTGTACTTTGGGTAAAAGAGCCCCATTAGGTGCCAGGTTGTTCAAAAGAGATCTTGAGGTGTGTGCCAGTGGCTTGTGCAATACGTTGTAGCGTTTTTATCGTTGTGTTGTCTGCTCCACTCTCAAGGCGTGCAACCAGTGATTGTTTAGCTTTCAACCGCTTAGCTAACTCAGATTGTGTCAATCCTGCCAGATTCCTGGCCTCAATAATTGCAGAAGCAATTTCAAATTCCTCAGTGATTGCCTCAAAATCAGCTTTGTAACTTGGATCATTAAGCCACTTCCTGTGGAGTTCATTTACTTTAGTCATTGCTCAATCTCCTTTGCTCTTTTTAGGGCTAGCTTGATTTCTCCGCGAGGCGTTTTTTGCGTTTTCTTTACAAAAACACGCACCACGACTACTCGCTCGGGCTTGACTGTTGCATACAGTGCACGAGAAATTCCATCTTTGCCTTTCATACGGATCTCCCATAAAACATCTTCAACATGTTTTATGTAAGGCTCGCGCACATTTTGTAAACCATGTATCTCAATCAGTTGACTGACCCAAACAAATCTCGCCCTCATATCAGAAGGCAAGGCTTCAAGCTCTTCATCAACGATTTGATCTAATGTTTCAACAGTCCATACCATGATTTAATATAACATATATGTTATAGACTGCAAAAGATTCTTTAATCGCGACTGACATATTGGTCAGTCGCGAGGATTCCTTCATCAATGGGTAATAGAGCAATCAATAAGCAACCTTAAACGTTGGACTATCCTCTGGCCGGGTTTTGCGATGATCATAAATTCTTGTGGTAGCAATATTGGCATGACCCAACCATTCTTGCACTTTCGCAATATCTGCTTGATGATCGAGTGCATTGGTGGCTGCCGTTGCGCGTAACGAATGTGCGCCGATCTTGAACCCCAGTTTTTCAGAGTATCTCTGTACCAACTTATAAACACCGTCTGGCGTAATTGGTTTTTGTGATTCCTTATCTCGATTATTACTGGCTGAACGGAATAATGCCCCCGTATCTTCCAGGCCATGCCCAGCTGCATCGAGATAATCATGGATTAAGCTACTGGCGGCAGGATGCAATGGTAAATATCGTGTTTTGCCCCCTTTGCCGGATATTTTCATATGTGGCACACCACGCCGCTCCTGCTTAAAATCCTTGACTTTCAATCGGCACAATTCATCACGCCGCAGTGCGTGATAGAGTAGGGTGGCCAGTATCGCACGATCGCGCTTGCCCTTAAGTGAGCTACCATCCGGCGCATCGAGCAATTCACGTGCCTGATGATCGCCGATTGCCGGAGTTTTTCCTTCATAACTTTCTACCGCTGGTCGCTTCACACCCTTGACTGGATTATGCGTAACTGTATTTTTCTCACACAGGTACTCAAATAAAGAAGATATTGCCGCCAAACGGTGCCGAATGCTCATGCTACTTAATGTTCGACTCAACAAATCATCGCGCCAGGCAATAATATGAGCACGAGTTACAATTCTGAATTCTTCCGGATTCTGAATGCCCGTGAAATTCATAAAATCCTTTAAGGCATTTTCATAGGCACGCCGAGTCTCGACGTTACCTAAGTTGGCAAACCATTCAACTTCAGGTGGAACATCTGCAAGGCCCTGAAATTCTTTTGCAGTAAGTGCGCGATTGACTGTAGTAATAAGATCTGTCATGTTATTTGTCTAGCTCAGCATTTTTATACGGCGTTTCACTACCCATAATTGCTTCATAATCTCTACCACCATAAAAGATATTAAGAATGGTGACGCTTTGTTTATTCTCATTAACCTCAAAAGCTGCAATCGCGTTTTTATCAATGGCAACGATTCTGAGATTCTTGCGCAAATCATCGCGCTGTTGTCCAATCAAAGGTATTGTTTTAAGGTCATGACACTTTTGGCGTAATTTCTCTATATATGCCCACGCGACTTCAGGAAGTCCGCTCTTTGCAGCTATATATTCATAAATATTAGTCAGGTCTTGTATCGCATCGGGTGTCAAGTACACTTCATAGCTTTTCATGGCCTGGTGCGTTTATCCGTTGTTGATGAAATTGCTCTAGCTTTTCAAACGCAGCATCCAGCAAAACAGGTTCACCACTGTGTGCGGATTGTTCCAGACGCGCTCGAATGGAAGCAATTCTCGCATGATGTTCTTCTTCCTGTCTTTGCCATAAACGCATCGCTTCACGAATAACCTCACTTGTGGAAGCGTAAGCGCCATCCTTCACTTTTTCTCTAATAATATTCAGCATATCCGGTGGAAGTGTAATGCTGATTTTTTCTGCTTTATCGGTGCGTTTCATTTTTTGTTTCCTATGTATGTTTCTAACACCTTTCAATGGTAGGATAATATCCTACTCAATGAAATTTAATAAAGCAAAATTATTTCAACCTTCCTTGATGTCATATCTACTTTACTATTGATAACATATTTTATCAATAGTAAGATACTTTCCATGAACCCAGATAATTTACCTGCCATCGAGCACTCCTCACATCGACTCTTAGACGTGGCCGATTTTTATCGGCTAGCAGAAGTTCCCCCCGAGATCGAGTGGTTTGCCAATCTAGAAAATTTTTGCACGCGGCGCGCTTATAAAAATGCGCTGCAGGATTTTATGCAATTTACCGGTATCTCTCACCCAGAAGAATTTCGGCAAATTACTCGCGCACATATCATTGCGTTCCGGGATGAGCTCAGAAATCGTGATTTGTCGGGTGCCACCATCCGTCATAGCCTGGCAGCCCTTTCCTCATTGTTTGAAAACTTGTGCGAACAGAATGCGGTCACACACAATCCGGTCAAGGGGGTGAAGCGCCCTAGCGTGGAAAGCTATGAGGGCAAATCTCCGGCACTGGGCGATCATCAGGCGCGCGCGCTACTCGATGCGCCTGATAGTGTCTCGCTTAAAGGAAAACGGGATCGCGCCATCTTCGCCATATTGCTTTACCATGCGCTGCGCCGCGATGAACTGTGCAAATTAAAGGTGAAGGACGTCAAACAGGAACGACGTGGGGTACTGCACATGAAAGTATCCGGCAAGGGTGGCAAGACCCGCTACTTACCAATCCATCCTCAGGTAGGCGGATGGTTGCATGATTATCTAGAGGCGGCAGGCCATAGAGAAGATGATAATGGCCCTTTATTTCGATCGCTGAGCAATAACCGACATAAGGGTGCACAGAAAGCCATTACCCCAGATGCCGTCTATAAGATCGTGCAGGCCTACTCGGAAAGACTGGGATTCAGGATCGGGGCACATTCGCTCCGTGCCACGGCTGCGACCAATGCGCTCGATCATCAGGCAGATATTGCCAAGGTGCAGGAGTGGTTAGGACACGCCAATATTGCTACTACTCGTATTTACGATCACCGCAAAACTAGGCCAGAGGATAGCCCGACGTTCAAGGTGAATTATTGAATGGCGGATTCGGAACTTATTGCTGGCTACGCGGCGATAATAAAAAAGGAATTTCTTTCATTCTGGGTTTCGATAAATCCCATTGACCAATCCTTACCATCAGATGCACTTCCAAAATACGAAACATATAGCCTTCTACGAATTGCTAAATGAAAGAACCGTGGAAAAATATCTTTTATAAAGTCAAATACGAATAAGCAGAACTCATAATTCCTTGGTCGTAGGTTCAAGCCCTACCATACTCACCAATAAAATAATATGCCTCTATACTATTTTCAGTTTGATCTGAGTGTGCGTCAGGCAAGCATTGAGAAGGCGTAGCGGTAACTCGGCCTCCCACATACGCCGGTTGAAACGGTAGCAGAACTCATTGAGATACTCTTGCAGATATTTGGACGATACACCGTGATAAGTGCCCAACAGAAATGCCTTGAGGTTGCCGATGGCAATATGCACCCAGGGCAGCCATTCGCCCGCCATATCAGGCGGCGACACCCGTGCGGCATGATGCTGGGTTTTGCCAATTTCCGCCAGGGAAGCCAGCGCATCGCTACGCACCAACTGACTGGGCGGGAGATGACATTGAACAAACTTTGCTACTGTTTCATGAGTAACAGCAGAGACCTGTTGCATGGCGATAAATCCGGCACACTTGCTTCGGTTCTCAATTGCCACCAGTATTGGGGTTTTACCTTGGGTTAAATCCCATAAAGGTACGTAACTACCAATGGGATTTTTCCGGAAGCGTT
>NZ_CADEGP010000074.1 GCF_902826915.1 uncultured Nitrosomonas sp. | reverse complement strand
CAAAACCGCTCGATTAGCCCTTGGTGTGCGGTGAATTAATCAGTGTTTCCCTAAAAAACCACTTTCAGTGATTAATTATTATCAATGCAATTAATAACCAAATGTCATGCTGCACAAACTACTCATTCAGATTTTGGCTTTTATATTCGCAATCTTGCTCAGCATATTTGCTATAGGCACAATCTTGACCGCATCGGCACCGACTGCTGTAGGAGTATTAACCACAGATTTTCCAGTTGAATCAGTACAGATTCCTGATATAGATGGACCAACCGTGCATGGCTGGTTGGTTTATGGAAAGTCAGGGAATGGCGTGGTATTACTGGTTCATTCAATGCGCAGCAACCGACTTGAAATGCTAAGTCGAGCCAGGTTTCTAAAGGATCAGGGCTTTACTGTTTTATTTATTGACTTACAAGCACATGGAGAAACAACCGGAGATAATATTACTTTTGGTTTGCGCGAATCTAAGAATGTAGAAGTGGCAGTTACTTTCTTACGAAAAGCATTTCCAGCCGAACGGATAGGTGCAATCGGCACATCTTTGGGTGCCGCAGCGATAGTGCTGGCCAAGCAAGATTTGGGATTGAATGCGGTTATTCTCGAGTCACTTCACCCCACTATTGAAGAAGCTGTTGAGAATCGTCTAAAACTGCATTTTGGGGAATTTGGAGTACTATTGCTACCGCTGATGCTATGGCAATTATCTTTTTATCTGGATACTTCTATGGACGCGTTAAGCCCAATTGCTCAGATTAATAACCTTAATTCACCAGTGCTGTTTATTTCTGGAACCAATGATATGCATACCACTCAATCGGAAACCGAAAGACTCTTTGAGGCTGCGAGAATCCCTAAAGATTTATGGATTGTAACTGGCGCAAGACATTTCAATATGCATACTTATGCTGGCAGAGAATATGAACTACGTGTTATTGCCTTTCTATCAAAATACCTACATCGACATAACGAGCAATAGCTCTCGGCATACAAATAAAGATCATCAAGGATGCGATACAGTGCTACGCTGTTGTAGAATTTACACTTTCTCTTGTTTATTACCATAATCGAAAGACACTCCCCATGAACAATTATCAGAATATTTTACTCGCTGTTGATTTCTCCGAATTCCAGCACTCAGTTGCGTATAAAGCGAAATCTCTAGCAACACAATTTAACGCACAGCTTCACATCATTCATGTATTAGATAATATTCCCATGCCAGACACCCCCTACGGGACAGTAATCCCCCTGAATAAAAATTCATCATATGATCTGCTGGAAGCTGAAAAAGAAAAATTGCTTCAAATTAGCAATGAACTGAACATTGCGCTAGAGCGCTGTTGGATGATATGGGGAGAGCCGCAGCAAGAAATTACTCAGCTTGCTGTGAAAGAAGGTATTGATTTGATTGTGGTAGGTTCCCATGGGCGGCACGGTCTTGCTGTATTAATGAGCTCCACAGCGAAGGGAGTTCTATATCATGCAAAATGCGATATCTTGGCGGTTCACCTTTAAGTTCACGTGTAAACAATTCAAGCAGAGCCAAGAGCTGTCAGTTCTTCCAAAATTCCCACCATGCTTTAGCACCCACTTCAGGTAATTCCGCGAGAAAAATGCTATTAGGGAAATTAATTCGCATCACACGTTCTGCATCATCTCTTAAGTCATACATTTCCAGTGCTTCATAAGCTCTGATCATGATATATAAGGCCTCTTCCGTCGCCGGTGTGGGGGGATATTCCTTGACGGCATTCTGCGCCCGATTAGCAGCTGCAATATAAGCCTTGCGTTTCATGTAGTATCGCGCAGTATGAATTTCACCCATGGCAAGCAAATTAAGCAAATAGGCCATACGCTGCCTAGAGTCTGCCGCATATTTACTTTCTGGGAAACGAGCAACTAATTCCTTGAAAACTTCAAATGATTCATACGAGGCTTTTGGATCACGCTCGCTCATATCCTGCTTAAACGGCCCTTTCAGCAAAAAACCCAGCATGCCCCAGCCCTCGTTAAAATTTGCCAATCCCTTGATATAATATGCGTAATCTACATTCGCATGATTGGGATGCAATTTAATAAATCGATCAGCTGCTGCAATTGCCGAAGCGGGTTCATCATTTTTATAGTGCGCATACGCAATTTCAAGCTGCGCTTGTTGAGCGATCCTACCATAAGGATAACGTGACTCTAAAGTTTCATAGAGCTTAATAGCCGCAGCATAGCTACCATCATCCAATTTTTCTTTTGCTTCCGAATAGAATTTATTGGCAGACCAATCCTCTTGATCATCTGTGCGATCCGGAAACAAACCACATGCTGATAACCCTAAAACCAGAAATAAAGCTAAACTATGTAACATGATAAATTCCGTAAAAAACAAAGATACAACGAGCGATTATAGCGTAAAGCCTCATACGGCAGTAAGCGACAAATTAGCAACGGACGTTGTAAACTTAACGATCCCGATTGATTGTGCAGGCTTGCGCCTTGATCGAGCCTTGGCAAAACTTCTGCCACATTGGTCACGCAGTCGTCTGCAAACCTGGATTGCTGAAAAAAGAATCCTTGTAAATGGGCAAATAGCTACTGCCAAACAGCTTGTATGGGGAAACGAGCTTGTCGAGGTTTCTCCGCTGAATATCGCTGCTGAATCACCTTTTGCGGCTGAAGCGATCCATTTAAACATCATTGAAGAAGATGAAACGCTTATCATCATCAACAAACCCGCTGGACTGGTAACCCATCCAGGCAATGGTAACTGGCAAGGTACCTTGCTTAATGCATTACTACATCATGCCCCAGAACTGAAGAATGTACCGCGCGCTGGTATTGTTCATCGTCTGGACAAAAATACTACTGGGCTATTGGTTGTTGCAAAAACTATTGCAGCACAAACAAGCCTTGTGCGCCAGCTACAGCAGCGCACTGTAAAACGCGATTACCTGGCTTTGGTTCTAGGAGAAATTAAACAAGCAGGAAATATCGATGCGCCGATTGGCCGTCACCCGATTCATCGCACAAAAATGACTGTCACGTCCAAAGGCAAACCCGCACGCACGCACTATCAAGTCATCGAAAGCTTTGATGGCTGCACATTACTTCAGTGCAGTCTTGAAACCGGCCGCACGCACCAAATTCGGGTGCATTTAAGCACTATCGGACATGCCTTAGTAGGTGATCCTGTCTATGGAGGGAGACCTGGAAAAACAGCGCAAGCAATTGCTCAACTATTGATAGACTTTCCCCGGCAAGCACTGCATGCTCAAAAACTTGCATTGACCCATCCGCAAACCGAACAAATCAGTCAGTGGGAAATCGCGGCTCCGGATGACATCACTGATTTGCTGCTAGTGTTGCGGCAGAACAGAAAATCGATCAAGGCAGAATAAAAAAATGCGCCCGAAAGCGCATCTTTTGATAATTGCTACATAATGCATATCACGTTAGAAAGGCAGTATTGCATCCAACGAGAAAAGAATCTGATCTTTATTACCACCGAAAGGCCGATAAGCAGATGTCTGGAGTGACTCATGAAGTGCATCTACGCGGTCATATCGGATATTCGGGCGGATATTCAAATCTCTCATCCCTTGCCAACCCATTTTAAGCGTTCTAAGTGCTTTCCAGTTAGCACCGATGGTTACCGCATAATAATCTGCAGGTGTGCTAGTACCAAGTAATCCAATGTTACTCGCATAGCTATTTCCAAGATGATTGGTTGCCGCAGTTACCCTGCCTGGTGAAAAAACGCGAAAGCCATCACGATCGCGAAACCATTCAGCACGTACACCCACAGACACATTGGGAGTTACATCATAGTACAAGTGTGAATTGACTCCATACCATTCCGCATCTTTGATAACGCCATTATAAACATTATTAAAGAGCATTACGTTATCAGCAAAACCGTGATCATGTTGTAATATTAAATGCGTTCTGTCTGTAAATCTGTGCTGCAAAACAAGACTATACATACCCCAGAAGCTACTGTTACGAGTTGATGCCGTGCTGCCGGTACCGCTGACATTGAAGGAAGTATTGCTATCATTACTGGTCCAGGTAACACCACCAATGCCGCCCCAATTTTCCATCTGCTTGTCGAAATTGCCGTCCCAACCACCCGTTCCGCTACCACCGATTGTACCGGCCATAGCAGTGAAATTCTTATTCACTGTGTAATTACCCAATACACCGGTATGCGTGAAAGGCTCCCCATACTGCATGGTATAGGCATGTGAATAGAAGAAGTTGTTTGGAGCAGGAACCGATTCAAAACCAATCGGAGTATAAAAATGGCCTACCTTCACATTCAATCCGTTGCCGACTGGCGCATAAATTTCTGCATACGCCTGCGGGATTGCAATACCATAGGTACGACTGGAATTACAACATATATCCAGATCCCAATTACCCCGATCCGCCAATGGCCTACCATTATGCACATCAAATGCCGGATTACCATAGGCTTGAGTAAAAATTGCATCAGTACCGAATAAGAAATCAGCCCTAAAACCAACATCCCAGCCTGTGCCTTCTGTTTTTACTGCACGCTCTAGAAAAAGATTCAACTGATTCAGTTGAAATCTGTTTGCCTGATCAGTAAAAGTGACCGGACCGTTGAAGCCATGCGTTGAACTAGGATTAAATGTCGCACCACCATGAACCCAACCGCCGGCCGTGATACCAGTTCTTTTCAGTGCTTCCATGAAGCTATTACTACTTGTCACGCTGTTAGCATAAACACCAGACGCACTCATGCCAATTAGTAACAGTCCTCCTGTAACGGCACGCAGCATCTGGCGCTTATTAATCGTTTTATCTTTCATCAACTCCCCCTTTAAAAATGTTTATACAAAAGATACAAACACAAGCAGAAACTAAAAACCCTAATCTTCACATGGACAGAACTCTAACACTGAATAATGTGAAGGGTCAACGCGAACTCCGTGGATATTTGTTTCATTGGAAAAAATACAACAAATGTATTACAAAGCCCCTGCAGCAAGCTGCAGGGAATTAAACCCGGAAGCAACTCAACTCGAAAATTAGAAAATCTTAAAAGTACTATTCCAATGCATTGATCATAAAATACTTCTGATCCTGCTAAAGATCTAACTATTAGCGTCGTTAAATAAGAAGCAACACAATCATAATAATCAATAACTTACAAAATGCACAATCAAAACACTAAAACTGAAGCGACTGAATCAACTCACGATTCATCAGAGAAAATCGAATTTGAAGACATGCATCTTCAGGTAGGTCATAAAATGTATTTAACTTTAGCCACATACGCTAAGAATTCTGATGAACCAAACAATTCACATGCAACATCCATGATCGGCTATGTGCCAGGCGGCACTTTAATTGTGACTATGCCAACATCTGGTCAGTTAACTGGATCGCCTTTCGTTGAAGGCGATCAGATTAGCGTACGCTTAATTTCCGGACAGAATGCCTATAAATTCTCTACTTATGTCGATAAAATTATAAAAATACCCTATAAATTCTTACATTTATCTTTTCCTCAGAATATACAGAAGCAGTGTTTTCGAAAATCACGAAGAATTAAATGTAATTATCAAGCGATCCTCGCCGAGGAAACTACGCCAATCAACATCGTAGATCTTAGTTTTTATGGCGCTGGAATCAATTCAACAGTTCCTTTGGGAACACCAGGTTCAGTTGTATCCCTATCTTTTACTATCATAGTAGATGACAAGGAGATTCCTTTATCTATTATGGCCATCATCAAATCTTCTAAACAAAACAATACGAATGTAATATTTTCAGGAGTTGAGTTTACTGAAATGAAACCAGACCAGACGTTTATGTTAAGACACCTAATTTATCAGGAAATAGTTGAGCATCCTGAAAACGTGATGTAAATGAAGGTAGAAAATAATCACGTCACCAAACTCCCTTACCAAAACCCCCAATTACCTGTACAGATAACCCAGGCGCCTAAAATTCCATTGGTCGTAGCGTGAGCAAGAATGGGAGACCATAGCGTTCCACTACGCATATACAGTAAATTATAAACAATACCCGCAAACAATCCGGCAAACCATAAACTGTGTGCAAGTGCGAAAAGTGCTGCCGTGATACAGAAAGCTTTTAAGCCGACCTGCGCTGGATTAACGGTAAGAAAACTTGGGTGATCAATCCAACGCATCAGAAAGGATCGCCAAAATAATTCTTCCATTACGGGAACCACTAGGGCTGCGCCAATCAATCTCACAGTTACCAAAAACCAATCAATCTCATCATTATCGCGTGGATCAAAGCCAACGGCTTCTCCCATCACCATCCAATCCGCAGTCAAATTAATCCAGGCAATAAATACTATGACACCTGCGGATATCGCAACCATCCAAGTGCGAAAACTGCTGTCGATCGGCCAACGTAATTCGCTATAAGCCTTTCGCATCACCCAAAGCAGCCCAACCACAACAGCTATTTTGACCACATAGAGCATACGCAAATCATTAGCTTCCCAGCCAAATTTCAATAACACGTCCTCCAATACCATGAAAAAAACATAAGCACCGAATGGCGCTATGCGGCAAAAATCAGCGCGATCAAACATAACAATTCCCTTTTAAATTTTCTTCAGGTCGCAATGTAACTATCAGATTAATTACCTAATTATTTTCAACGCATCATGGCAGCAGCGGCAATTCTCTTTGTCGAGACTCAATTCCAGAAGCAGCGTTAACGGAGCAAAGCGTGGTAACTTTTATGCCGAGCAATCTAATTCTTTTCTGCAATGGGACACGCCGCAAACATTCTCCAGCAGCACGACGTATCAAAACTGGATCACCGGTATGTGCAGTCAATGAACAATCACGTGTAAGCGTATGAAAATCCTCGAAGCGCAACTTGATACAGACAGTACGACCAACATAACCTTTGCGTTTCAGGTCATCAGCGACTTGGATACACAATGCAGTAAATGCTGCAGATAATTCGGAACGATCCTGCCGCGGGTGCAAATCCCGCTCAAATGTGGTTTCCCGGCTAATGGACTTAGGTTCCGCATCGATAATGACAGGACGTGAATCAATGCCGCGCGATGCTTCATATAGCCAGATTGAGTAGCTGCGCCCAAAGTGAAGCTGGAGAAAACTTAAATCAGCTTGTGCCAATTCAGCAATCGTAGTAATACCCAGTAACGCCAGTTTAGTAGCAGCTTTAGGACCAATACCATTGATTTTATGTACCGGTAACGGCCAGATTCGCTGCGGGATGTCAGACATATCGAGGATGGTCAAACCATCGGGCTTTTCCAAATCCGAACAAATTTTAGATAATAATTTATTCGGCGCAATCCCAATCGAACAAGAAAGTCCGGTCGCATCCTTGACCGCCTGTTTGATACATTTTGCCAATGGCAATATCTCATCCGGTAAGTCACCCAGATCAATGTATATTTCATCGATGCCAGAATCTTCAATTTGTGGAGAAATGCCCGCAACAGCCGCTTTAAACAAGCGCGAATAATGCCGGTAAATAGCAAAATCCACCGGTAGCAAAATCGCGTCCGGCGCTAGTTGCGCGGCTTTCATGACACCCATGGCAGAATGGACTCCCAAAGCACGCGCCTCATACGTAGCTGTCGTAATAACTCCGCGACCCACATAATCACGCAAGCGGTAAAAATGCCTCCTGCCATCCGCTTGCATCACCGGCTGGTGCTCGTTGCGTCCACCGATCACAACCGGCAAACCGTGCAACTCGGGGTAACGCAACAGCTCAACCGAGGCATAAAAAGCATCCATATCCAAATGCGCAATACGACGCGATGAGGCGTTCATTGTTGGGGCCAGGGCAATATTCATGCAGACTGTGATAAATTACACCGATAGACAAACCGCATTGTATATGAATACCCAAACCACTCATTTAGAAACATTAGCTTGTCCTTGCGGCAGCGGCAAACAATACGCTAATTGCTGCGGCCGTTACCTCGATCAGGGAGAATCAGCCACCACTGCAGAAATCCTAATGCGCTCGCGTTACACGGCTTACACACTGAATTGTGAAGACTATCTGCTGACAACCTGGCACCCCGACACACGCCCCACTTCCCTAATATTAACCGATCAATTGTCCAAAAAATGGCTAGGATTGGCAATCAAACGCCACGAACAATCTGCGGCGGATAACGCCATTGTTGAATTTATCGCACGCTACAAAATCAATGGGCGATCCCACCGGCTACACGAAATCAGCCGATTTGTTCGCAAATCTGGAATATGGTTTTATGTTGACGGAGATATTCTGTAGCAAGCAATGACAGTAAAAAGCATGATAACAGTCCGACCTATTTCATCTCCAAAAGCGGAATTCATTTGAAAAATAAGCATCTCCGATAATTGGAAAAAAGTACTGAAAATTGAAATCCGCGCCAAACCCACCAATTCAAGACAACCAACAGAAATAACACGTTGTTATTAAATCATTATATACTCCAAACATTCATCAAGCTTCCTTATTGAATCATCATTTCTAGACGAAAAATGATCACCTTCAGTCGATGCTGGGTAAAATTCCATAATTGATCGGGTAGAATACGCGCATTATCGTTTTCCAAAGCGTTCCAAATACCAATATGATGTTACGTAAAATATTCATTGCCAATCGCGGCGAGATTGCTGTTCGCATTATTCGCGCCTGTGCTGAAATGGGCATTCGCTCGGTAGCTATTTATTCAGAAGCCGATCGTTTCGCGTTGCATATTAAAAAAGCGGATGAATCTTATTGTATCGGCAGCGACCCCGTAGCATGCTATCTGAACATTCATGCCTTGGTTGACTTAGCTCTCGCGACCGGTTGCGATGCGGTGCACCCGGGTTACGGATTTCTTTCTGAAAATGCGAAATTTGCGAGCGCGTGTAAAAAGCGTGGACTTATTTTCATTGGACCCAATTCGGACGTCATCCACCGCATGGGGAACAAAACCGAAGCCCGAAAAGCGATGAAAGCTGCCGGTATACCGGTCACGCCCGGATCGGATGGCAATTTGCAGTCGGTAGAACAAGCCCAGGAAATCGCAGCGCAGATTGGTTATCCGGTCATGTTGAAAGCCACTTCTGGCGGCGGCGGTCGCGGCATCAGGCGCTGTGATAATGCTGACGAACTGAAGCGCAATTACACCCGAGTCATTTCCGAAGCCACAAAGGCGTTTGGCAGTGCAGATGTTTTTCTGGAGAAATGCATTGTCAACCCAATACACGTTGAGGTGCAGATTCTGGCAGATCATCATGGCAACGTAATTCATCTCTACGAGCGGGATTGCTCGATTCAGCGTCGTAACCAGAAACTGATAGAAATTGCGCCATCACCGCAACTAGACGAAGCACAACGCCAGTATATCGGCGGCCTCGCGGTGATTGCCGCGAAATCGGTCGGTTACACCAATGCCGGCACAGTCGAGTTTCTGCTGGATGACAGCGGGCGGTTTTATTTCATGGAAATGAATACGCGTGTGCAAGTCGAGCATACCATTACTGAAACAATCACCGGCGTCGATATTGTCGAGGAACAAATTCGCGTGGCGGCTGGTTTGCCGCTACGCTCCAAGCAGGAAGAGATTGTGCGGCGGGGTTATGCGATTCAATTCCGGATCAACGCCGAAGATCCCAAAAATAATTTTTTGCCCAGTTTTGGCCGCATTTCCCGTTATTATGCGCCTGGTGGCCCCGGCGTACGAACTGATACCGCGATATACACCGGTTATGAAATTCCGCCTTTTTATGATTCCATGGTGGCAAAAGTCATCGTCAGTGCACTGACCTGGGAAGACGCGATTAAACGCGGGCAGCGTACGTTGCGCGATATGGGCGTGTTTGGCGTCAAAACCACGATTCCGTATTATCTAAAGATCCTGAAACATCCGCAGTTTCGCGCAGCCCGGTTCAATACCGGTTTTGTTGAGCAAAACCCCGCTCTGATCAATTATTCCGATAAGCCGCGACCCGAAGTGCTGGCTAGCGTCATAGCTGCGGCAATGGCTTCGCATACAGGTCTGTGAGTATATTTACTGCTTAATCAAGGAAAAATCATGCAAAAAGTTCATATTACCGATGTCATATTGCGCGATGCGCATCAATCTCTGATCGCGACTCGTTTGCGCACGGAAGACATGCTACCCGCCTGCGCAATGCTTGATAGCATAGGCTACTGGTCTCTGGAATGCTGGGGCGGTGCAACATTTGACGCCTGCTTGCGGTTTTTAAAGGAAGATCCCTGGGAACGTCTCAGCAAACTTAAAGCCGCCCTCCCCAATACGCCATTGCAAATGCTGCTGCGTGGACAAAATCTGCTTGGCTATCGTCATTACTCCGATGATGTGGTGCGGGCCTTTGTGAAAAAAGCGGCTGAAAACGGCATGGATGTTTTTCGTATTTTCGACGCATTGAACGACATGCGCAATCTCGAGACTGCCATTCAAGCCGCCAAGGAATGCGGCAAGCACGCGCAAGGAACCATTTGCTACACCACCAGCCCGGTGCACGATGTCAGCAGCTTCGTGTCACTGGCCAAAGATTTGGTTGAGTTCGGCTGTGATTCGATTGTCATCAAAGATATGGCCGGTCTGCTAACACCGTATGTCACCTATGAACTGGTCAGCGCACTGAAACAAGCGGTCGATCTGCCCATCCATTTGCATTGCCACGCCACTTCCGGACTCGCAGAAATGTGCCAATTGAAAGCCATCGAAGCCGGTTGCCGGTATATCGATACAGCATTGTCATCGTGGTCGGGTGGCACCAGCCATCCGCCCACTGAAAGCCTGGTCATGGCACTGCAAGATACGGAATACGATACCAGCCTGAGTTTGCAGAAATTACAGGAAGTGAACGATTATTTTGTACAGATTCGCAAAAAATACCACCGCTTTGAAAGCGAGTTCACCGGCGTCGACACCCGGGTTCACGTGTTTCAGGTTCCAGGCGGAATGATTTCGAATTTAGCCAATCAATTGCAAGAACAAAACGCTCTGGACCGGATCAATCAAGTCTACGAAGAAATTCCCCGCGTGCGCAAAGATCTGGGCTATCCGCCTTTGGTCACGCCAACATCGCAGATCGTCGGTTCGCAAGCGGCACTCAATGTCCTGACTGGAAAACGCTATTCCACCATCACCAACGAAGTAAAGCGCTATCTGCAAGGCGGCTACGGCAAAGCACCGGCACCAATGAATGCCAGCTTGCAAAAACGCGCAATCGGCAAAGAAGATATTATCGATTGCCGCCCCGCAGATCTATTGAAACCTGAATTTGAACAGCTACGCCGGGAAATCGGCCATCTGGCGAATAATGATGAAGACGTGCTCAGCTACGCCATGTTTCCGGAAGTCGGCAAACAATTTCTGGAACTCCGATCAACCGGTCATTTGATTCCTGAACCTTTGGAAACAGCCTCAACAACGGTCGGCGGCGAGCAAAAAGCGCCGACCGAATTCAACGTAGCACTGCATGGTGAGTCGTACCACATCAGAGTCACCGGCACCAGCCCTAAAAATGAAACCTTGCGCCATTTTTATTTTATGGTGGACGGCGTCCCGGAAGAAGTTGTCGTCGAAACGCTCGATGAAATCGTGCTGGACGGCGGCACGCAAGGCGCTGTCAAAAGCAACATAGCCAGCAAACGCCAGCGTCCTGCTGGCGAAGGCGATGTCGTTGTGAGCATGCCGTGCAATGTTCTGGACGTGTTAGTCAAAGTCGGCCAAAAAGTCAACGCCGGACAACCGCTCTTAATCACCGAAGCCATGAAAATGGAAACGGAAATCACCGCACCGATTGCCGGAACCATCAAAGCCGTACATGTGGTGAAAGGCGAATCGGTGAATCCGAATGAGGTATTGATTGAGATTGTGGTGGGGTAAGTGTATTAGCTCAAATTTGAGCTGACAGCTTTAGAAATTAATCTGAATTGAATTTGACTGACTGAATTCGACCCATTGAAGTTACTCGTCCCGTATTTCCAAATGACAGCATACCCAGAGTAAGTGGACAGTCGACTTCATTGGGCCAACTTGATCTGTCGACCAGAACCATACTTTTAGTTCAACTAGGGGAAATAACTAATATCGTCATGATCTCCAGAACTAGATATTGTGTTATTTTAGGATGATATACAGTTAACTTACTTGATTAACACCATAAATTGGTTTGATTTCAAAACTCAAGTTAGAGATGATATACAGAAACTTTATAATTACTTGATATGCGCTTTAAGGAATCCTTCTTTGGCAATGCATCAGAAAAGTGACCATTGGCAGTTACTCTTCTCACTTGAGAGCCGAGATATCGCGGCCAAATGGCACCTACAAATCACAGGCCGCAAGCTGAATGCGCGCCGCGCCAAGGAGATCAACTCCTCCGCAAAACAGGCACGCGAGTTCTTCAGGAACGCTGAGAATTCCAACGATTCGGTAAGGCCCCTGCTGACATTTTATGGAGTAGCCAGTCTTAGTCGGGCCGTCGTTCTCCTGAGCTATGATTATTTCTGGTGTATGACAAGTGAGGAGAAAGCGGTGTAGCCT
>NZ_CADEGP010000073.1 GCF_902826915.1 uncultured Nitrosomonas sp. | reverse complement strand
TGAAGCGGCTGATCTAAGATAGCGATTGATGCGGTTTTTCAGGGCCGACTATGTAAATTGCGCGACCCTAAAATTCTTTGCAGAAGCTAGTTGATTAGGAGAGATCATGATAGACTTCAGCGAGAATTTGTACCGTCCGACTTTGAAACCAGCGAGAGAAGAAAATGAATAAATTTATTTCCATTATTGTATTTGTTGCGATAATTCTATTAACCACAACTGGGGTACAAGCGTTAACCATAACAAGTTACGATATCATCAATGCACGTGATAATGGATTCGGTGCTTGGAGTCACGACTATACCGGCAGCATTACTCCAGTCGCTCCAGACTTATCCAACTATATTGGCGGCAGCGGAACACTGAATGATAGTGTTATTCCACATAGTCACAATGACAATCAGCTTTTCAGCTCAGAAGATAACTCGGTGGTTACACTTCACTTATCACAAGTGACAACAATTTCTATAATTGATATTTTCGGAGGTAATCTCAAGGGAAATTTTATTCCCGGTACGCTGACTGGTGCCACCGTTACGATCAGTGGTAATTCAGTTGCTCTTAGTTCGACTAATTGGGGAGGGCCATGCTTATCTGGTGCGTGCAATGATCGTTTAAGCCTAAACGGTACGATACTTGATGGCCTAATGACTGACACTATTGTCCTGAGCGATTTTCAAGGGGGCTGGAGTGATAGCTCCTATACTTATTATAACATTGGTGAAATTACCGTAAATGCGATTCCAGAACCAGAAACCTACGCCATGTTACTGGCGGGACTTGGACTGTTTGCTTTTCAACTGCGCCGCAAAAATGCGCTGTCTTCGCAATGCTAAAAACGGCCTAATCGATTGATAAAATTTGTATCTTGTATTTGACACCACTCTTTTTTATTTTCTACCTGCCCCACAGCTCGACACACGGCAGCATAACTCATCCCAAACGTTCACCCAGAGCGTACAATACCCGCTCCAATAGGCTTGCGCCATACCTTCGCCAGGGGTTTTATATCGATCTAAGAATAGTGCGAAAATATTTATCACGATTCACGGTATTTCACGCAATACAGAGCAGCCTGTGAGAAAAAACCTGAACGCCTTATTTACGAGGAAAGTTTTTGCATCTTCTATCTTCACCCTAAAGCATGCGTATTTCTAGCTAGACTTCCACCGATAACTTAGTAGTGATGCATATATGGGCGTCTATCGATGAGAATCTCCGAGTTAACACACCACTGAAAGGTGTCTTAATTGCCATAGCATGTGCTTTTTATGTTAGTTCCACAGCTTATGCGCAAGAGGATATCCCAGACCGGTCACAACAACCGATTACAATAAAATCTTCCAAGGATAATAAAAGAAAAACAGGATTATTCTTCACTGATTCTGGATCAGGATATCGATGGAATAATGGCAAAAATCAAATCCGCTTAGGAGGATTTATCCAAGCTGACTCGCGCACTTTTTTTGAGAATGCGGGCGAGGCAGGTAATGACAATTTTACCTTCCGCCGTATTCGACCCGTACTTGAAGTCAGATTTGGTAAGGTTTACAGCTTTTACTTTATGCCTAATCTGGAATCGAGTCTGGGAATTCTGGATGCTTTTTTTGAAAGTAATTACATCAAACCATTTAATCTTCGTGTCGGCAAGTTCAAGTCTCCATTTGGACTGGAACGCCTGCAGTCAGGGACTGCATTAGCTTTAAACGAACGAGCCTTCCCCACCAATCTGGCGCCTAATCGCGAAATTGGCGCACAAGTTTTTGGCGATATCCTCTGGGATACCACCGAATATCAGATTGGTATATTTCACGGTAATGTTGATAACGGTTCAGGCATAGGCGATAGCGTTATTAATTCTAATAGCAGCGGTATCGATTTTGTTGCGCGCATTTTTTCCCATCCGCTCAAACATGTTCAAATCGAATTTCTCCAGGGGTTGGGATTGGGCGTTGCCTATAGTTATGGAACACAATATGGCAGCGCGCAACTAGGTAATGCGCACTTGCCAATCTTCATATCATCGGGTCAACAATCGATTGCATCATACGTACCAGGTGCTTTTGCCGACGGCAGCCGCGAACGAATCGGCCCGCAGCTTTTTTATCACTCCGGCCCGTTTGGAATCATGGGGGAATATACAATCTCCCAACAGAATATTAAGATTGGGGCCACGAGTGATAAAGTCACAAATGATGCTTTCCAAGTTCAATTATCCTGGATTCTCTTTAATGGCGATGCCTCATTTCGCAGGGTGCAGCCGCACAATCCGATAACGTTTGAAAATATCAGTGCATTGGGTGCCGTACAATTGGTCACGCGCTATTCGGAACTCAATCTCGACACCAAAGCATTTGCGCACGGCTTATTTAATTTGGATCGCTCAGTCAACAAGGCTCAGGATTTTGGGGTAGGCATTAATTGGTATCTCAATCGCAATGTTAAATTCCAATTAAGTTACAATCAGACACATTTCGACGGCACAATTGGCATAATCAATCGACCTACAGAAAAAATATTATTTTCGCGCATGCAGCTCGCGTTTTAATTCCTGGCTTTATCGAATCGAAATGAGATCATAAAATTCATACTATTGAAAATGGATAAAATAGACAAAGAACTGGATGCACGCGGCTTGGTTTGCCCTCTGCCTATCTTACGCACTAAGCAATCACTTGCTGGCATGATCAGCGGACAAACCCTGAAAATCGTTGCTACCGACCCAGGCTCCATGATTGATTTTCAGGTTTTTTCTGAGCAAACGGGGAATGAATTATTGTCTATGTCACAAGCAACCGGTGAGTTCATCTTCGTACTCAAGAAGCGATAGGCAGCCCTTGAGTAGCAGGCTGTCAAGAACTTCTTTAACGACCTGTCAATCAGAAAAATTGCTGTGAACCAAACCTTGCTTTCGTTTCTAGCGTTCTTGCCACTTCTATTGGCTGCGGTGCTTCTGGTTGGATTCAACTACCCCGCACGACGAGCCATGCCGCTAACGTTTATCGTAACCGTTACGATTGCACTAATTGTCTGGAAAATGCCGTTCAATCGAGTGATTGCATCGACTCTACAAGGCTTGATTTTAACCGGATCTATATTATGGATCATCTTTGGCGCAATACTGCTGCTCAATACGTTGAAACACTCCGGCGCCATTACCACGATCCGACAAGGCTTCTCTAACATCAGTCCGGATCGACGCGTACAGGTAATTATCGTAGCCTGGATGTTTGGTTGTTTTATTGAAGGTGCTTCAGGATTTGGCACGCCAGCGGCTATCGTCGCGCCGTTGCTGGTCGCTCTGGGTTTTCCAGCGCTGGCGGCAGTGATGGCGGGGATGATGGTGCAATCCACGCCAGTATCGTTCGGCGCCGCAGGGACACCGATTATCGTTGGCGTAAGCGGTGGACTAAACCAGACAGGCATCATCGAGCAATTAATCGCGGCTGGCTCCGGCTGGGAAGATTTTTATCGCTTGATCATAGGTGAAGTTGCCATAATTCACGCCATGACCGGTGTATTGATGCCACTGCTGATGTGTATGATGTTGACCCGTTTTTTCGGACGCAATCAATCCTGGGCGGAAGGACTTGCGATCGCACCTTTCGCTATTTTTGCCGGATTCGCGTTTGTTGTTCCCTACGCATTGGCGGGCCTATTCTTAGGACCGGAATTTCCATCGATCGTTGGCGCACTGATCGGATTAACTATCGTCGTGCCTGCGGCTCGAGCCGGTTTCCTGATACCCAAACAACACTGGCATTTTCCTGCCGCAAGAAATTGGCCGACAGAATGGATCGGCAGCATCGAAATCAAGTTGGAAGATTTGACTGCAAAATCCACTGTTACCATCGTTTCGGCCTGGTTACCCTACGCACTACTGGCAATCTTGCTGGTGCTGTCGCGGATCAACACCGATGTGAAAGCATTATTAAGCCATCATCTGACATTCAATTGGATTGACATATTGGGTGAAGAAGACATTTCTGGAAGCATCGAATTCTTATATTCATCCGGAGGCATTATGATGTTCGTGGTTATAGCGACATTCTTTCTGCATCGGATGCAACTCAACGAGCTCAGAGCCGCACTCAAGGAATCTTCACGTACTTTGCTCGGGGCAGGATTCGTGCTGATTTTCACCGTACCGATGGTGCGTATTCTGATCAACTCTGGCGTCAATCTGGCCGATTTTCCAGCCATGCCGCAAGTAATGGCACAGTGGGTCGCCAGTAGCGTGGGGAATATTTATCCGTTCTTCGCCCCTGCAGTGGGTGCATTGGGCGCATTTATTGCTGGTTCCAACACCGTATCCAATTTGATGATGGTGCAATTTCAGTTCGATAGTGCGCAATTGATCGGTGTATCGAGTGCATGGCTGGTCGCCGTGCAAGCAGTTGGTGCCGCTGCAGGTAACATGATCGCCATCCATAACGTAGTCGCAGCATCCGCCACAGTCGGCTTGTTAGGACGCGAAGGAAACATCATTCGCATGACTATTATCCCAACACTCTACTACTTGATCGCAGTTGGCGTGATCACGCTGATTGCAATCCATACTTTAGGTATAACCGACCCCCTCATGTAAAATAAGATCACTGGAGAGGAATTGAGTTGAGGGATGTTATAACTAATATCCATAAATTGTATACTCCCCCTTGTGCCTCTCAAATTACTTCACTGCAAAAGGCCGAAGCATCAATTTACATTTATTTAAAATAATGGTTAGCGTTTTTTCACAACATTTAACCCTATGGATCTAATAACTCAAGGATTGCTTGGCGCCACAATGGCGCAGTCAGGCGCCAGGCAACAGGAAACACGCATAGCAACCGGTATTGGTTTTTTGGCTGGCATTACAGCGGATGCCGATATCCTGATTCAATCTGAAAATGATCCGTTGTTGAATATCGAATTTCATCGTCATTTTACCCATTCACTGTTTTTTGTGCCGCTGGGTGCCTTGATTGTTGCTCTGCTGTTGTGGCCGTTCTTGCGCAAACGTTTGCCTTTTGCTCGTTTGTATCTTTTCACTTTTCTCGGGTATTGTTTGAGTGGTGTTCTGGATGCGTTTACCAGTTATGGCACGCATCTGTTATGGCCATTGAGCGACGAGCGCGTGGCGCTGAGTATCATTTCGGTATTGGATCCGGCTTTCACTCTGATTCTGCTGATCGCCGGAGTGATCGCATACAAGAAATACAGTCATAAAGCGGCCCGCATCGGATTGCTGCTCGCAGCGCTCTATTTGTCGTTCGGCTGGATGCAGTTACAACGCGCGGAAACTGTCGCTGAATCATTGATTGCAGAAAGAGGACAACAAGCAGAACAATTGCTGGTGAAACCAACTCTTGCCAATTTACTGCTATGGCGCTCAATTTATGAGTTTGAAGGCAAATTGTATGTAGATGCTATTCGTATCGGCTTATTCTCTGAGCCGCGCATTTATCCGGGTGAATCCATTGAAAAATTTGTTTTGAAACGTGACTTGAGCACACTGCCGGTTTCTTCGGTGCTGGCGCAGGATATTGCACGTTTCAGTCATTTTTCTGCAGGACTACTGGCAATTCGCCCGGAGCAACCGAATGTACTTGTTGATGTACGTTATTCGAATTTACCCACGACACTAGCACCGCTATGGGGTATCGAGATTAACCCGGAGCAGCCGGAGCAGCACGCAAAATATAAACTCTATCGAGATGCATCCGGTGCCACGCGCGAAAAATTCATCACCCTGCTGCTAGGCGGACATTTATTAGACTAAACCGGTGATCGTAAATCGCCGAAAAACGAATTAACTATCCGGCGACTGCTTGTTTTTCGACCAATATGCGACTACAGCTTATGCATGAATAAACATGACTAGATGGCTTAAGCACCTTTTCCTGGGCATTGTTATCGGCTTGACGGGAGTCATTGTGCATCTTTCTCCTGCAGGGATATGGATGGAAGAGAAATTTGGCTTGTATTGGTTGTTTCATTTGCGCGGAGCAATAACAGCCCCAGACAACGTCGTCGTCGTTGCCATTGACCAACCTTCTGCATCTCGGCTTAATTTACCTACGACGCCACACTCATGGCCGCGCGAATTACATGCACGGCTTATCGAGCAATTAACCCAGGCCGGAGCACGTATCATTGTATTTGATCTTATTTTTGATTCGCCCAGCGCAATAGCCGTATATGATGAAAAGCTGGCTTTTAGTATGGAAACGGCAGGAAACATCGTGCTAGTGGAAAGGTTGGTCTATGAAGATAGCGCACTTGCCACAGATGCAAACGAACAAAATTCTAACCGGATTGTAAAGGAAGGGCCTAAACAGCTCCTGCCGCTTATTGCCGATGCCGCCAAAGCCCACGCGCCTTTTCCCTTGCCCAAAATGGAAAGAGTCAATAATTATTGGGTTTTTAAAACCGATGCCGGCGATATCCCCACGATACCCACCGTTGTTTTACAAATCTTTGCACTACCCGTTTATGAAAACTTAGTCCGGTTATTGCATAGGGTTGACCCGGCGTATGCGGCACAGTTGCCAATTAAAGAAGAGGCTTTGGATATTGAAGATTTAATTTTTACACTACGTGACCTCCTCCACAATTCATCTAATCTTGCACATCGCTTGAAAATTGAACTCAACCGCGATGCAAATCTGAATTCCATCCAAAAAAATATCCTTCACGCGCTTCTGAATCTATATTCCGGGGACGACACACGTTACTTGAACTTTTATGGCCCTCCGCGCAGCATCAATACAATACCCTATCATCAGGTCTTGCACCCTGATGAAGATGAGATTGCTAAACAATCTAGCCCTATGAATCTTGAAAATAAAGTTGTATTTGTCGGATTCTCCGCAGCGACTCAGCCAGAACAAGACATTGTCCGGGATGATTATCACACGGTATTCTCAAGCCCCGATGGACTTTACATCAGCGGCGTCGAAATAGCGGCAACAGCGTTTGCCAACTTACTGGAAAACAAACCTATCAGACCCTTCCCTCTAATGGGTAGTTTAGGTATTTTGTTGGTATTAGGTCTTGGACTGGGTATCATTTTTATGCTCTTGCCTAATCGAAGCGCCATCGTAGCCAGTTTTGTTCTGATCTCTTTCTATGCAGGGAGTGCCTATTATTTCTTCAAAGAAATCAGTATCTGGTTACCACTCATCAATCCGGTTTTTCTGCAGCTACCGATGACGCTATTTGGTGCAATATCGCTCAAATATCACGAAGAAAAACATGAAAGCCAGCAACTAAAAAAAGCTTTTGGCTATTTTCTCCCTGATCGTGTCGTCAATGATATTGTAAGAAATTCAGGAGCGATGGCACTGAATAATCAACTCGTGTATGGCGCTTGCCTTGCGACCGATGCCGAAGCCTATACCGCGCTTGCAGAAAAGATGGATCCGCAGCAACTCGGTCAATTAATGAATAATTACTACGCTGTTTTGTTTGATCCTGTCAAACAGCATAATGGCACAGTTTCTGATGTGGTTGGCGATGCCATGCTCGCCATTTGGGCAAAAACATCGGCTAGCTCCGATTTACGTAAAGACGCTTGTCTCGCGTGCCTGGATATCGCTGCCGATATTGAACGCTTTAATCATACCGCTAACCAGCCAAAATTACCAACGCGCATGGGACTACATTTTGGCGAAATGTTGTTAGGCAATATTGGCGCACTGCACCATTTTGAATACCGCGCGGTTGGTGATATCGTAAATACCACTAGCCGCATCCAGGGCGTCAATAAATACCTGGGTACCCGTTTGCTGGTATCAGGTCAGGTGATCTCAGGTTTAGATGAATTTCTGATTCGCCCATTGGGAGATTTTCTCCTGATCGGAAAATCCACACCCGTTAACTTGTTCGAGTTGGTCGCACACAAGCAATCAGCCAGTCAATTGCAGTTATGGTTGTGCGAAACTTTTTCAAATGCACTAAAAGCTTATCAGAATCAACAATGGACTGAGGCTTGCGATGGTTTATATAAAATCCTGGATAAAATTCCAGAGGATGGCCCCTCAAAGTTTTTTTTAAATATTTGTAAGAAAAAACAATCGGCGCCTTCAGTTGATGCATGGAACTCAACCATACGCATTGAAACCAAATAAATAACCTTAAATCTAGCGACAAGGCTATTTCTTACGTATAATCAAGCAACTATCAGAATCTGGATTGCGAATACGAATTTCTCACGACTCAAGGCTACGCATCAGCATGCACTCCAGAATCTGGAACCACCATATCGTTAAATCGAGCCATGAACATAGCTCGATGTTCATCGGTTTCTAACAATCCTTATCTCTTGTCAATTTGCTTTCTACTTTTGCCATCCCGCAATACTTCAATGAAGCGAGGTCTATTTTGCATGCGCTAAAAGAATAACCTATTATTTTATTTGCACGAGTGCGATTGAATGTGAAAAATATCACATATTTTCAAAAGGAAAAACGCTAATATCCTTCAAGGGTAGGTTTTGCAGTTTTTCGCAGTGAAAGCCGCCCATTAGGCAGAATGGATACTCTCTTGTTAAATAAGTCGTCATAGCAAAATACAAAAATGGGCTAAGAACCACAAATGCACTCAATCCATATCATACCTGAACGAGGCAGCATACTGCTGACAGTCATCAAAGAATTTAAAGGATTGGCAGCAGAAAGCTTAAGTATTGTTGCGGAATCTTGTCAATGGCACCGCTATGAAGAAGGTGAAGATATTGTGAGATACCATGATAGTACTCACAGTGTTTTTTTCATTATTCAAGGCGAAATTCGTATCAAGTATTATGCATTGTCAGGAAATGAAGTTATCTTATGCGATCTCCCGAGAGGTGAAATGTTTGGCGAGCTTTCTGCTATCGACGACCGTGCCCGATCAGCAACGGCAGTAGCCAAATCAACTGCTATGCTGGCATCAATGCCTGCGACAACTTTCCAGGATTTGCTATACGAGTCTGAGCAGATCGCTGAAGCGATACTTAAACGCTTGACAGGACAAGTTCGTCGACTGACTGAACGTGTGTATGAATTCAGCTCAATGACACTAAATAATAGAATTCATGCTGAGTTACTCCGCTTAGCTAAGAATCATATGATATCTCCTAATGAAGCATTTATTTCTCCTGTGGTTCGCTCTGATATCGCTAACTTAGTAAGCACAACACGTGAATCAGTATCACGAGAATTCTCTAATCTAACTGAACACAAAATAATCGAGTGCCAAGGACGCCATAAAGTGCATGTACTCGATGTAGCAAAACTGGCAAAAATGGTTAGTGAAGTACGCGGTAGCTTTTGATCATTTGGCACCTAACCTTCCATATGTGTTATCGCTATAGCTCTGACATCTATCGGCACTCCTCTCTGGAGAGAAATATCAAATGTTTTGCGATGAAATCGACCTATTGCCAGCTGTAAAAAGCAGAGAGAAAAACAAAACTGACCATCTGATCGGTATCCTGAGTTAGTCCTGTGCCATCGGTATAGCGCCAACCTGTCCATGTCCATTCGTTGGTTTTAAAGTGATCAAGGATATAATCTAAACGAATCCCCAAGTTCCTGCGGATGTCATATCTGGCATATGCTCTCAAGCTTGAATACTGCGTAGATATATTGGGAACAATATTGATTTGCGGTTCAAGCGTGACTTTCTGATTAAATTTATCAGTGAAATCAGAGAATACGAAATTCACCCCAGTTTCAAGTTTGTCGGTGGGTTTGGCGGTAACCTCCAAGCCGATTGAAGTTGCGATATTCTGCAGATTTGCCCCCCAGATCTCACGAAAATCATTGTCAGTAGGCGGATTCCTGGACGCTTGATTAATATGCGTTTCATTCCTTGAGAACCAGGCAGTGGCCTGCAATCTTTCCGAAAAAATGTACATAGCATCCAATGCATAATTTCGTGCCGATCCATTACGTAATCCTAAATCTGAGCCAATACGATGACCGTAATTATCAAATGATTCATCAACTGATACTTGCAACGATAAGGAATCAAGAGGCTCCCAGTTTGCCAAAAAGCGAACTTTATCCCGAGTACGGTCGGCAATATTGGATGGTGCAATCAAATTGAAGAATGGAACACCTAAGCCTGTGGTATTTGTTAAAAAACTTGAACCGAAGCGATCGCTGTGGATATACGAAATAGTCCCCGTGATTGTTTCCGATAATGTACGGCGTAATTCAGCGCGGTAGGAAAGCTCATCGGTTCTGAATCGGTGGCTGGTATTAGCCGCAGTACCGGTCCGATCTCTATGATCGTAGTCAACAGAACCAATCAATCGAAAACTATGGGGTAATGCATAGCTTGCTTCAAATTTACTGATTATGGTTCTGAACGAGCGTGGGTTATTCAAACCGTTCCAAGTATTGTCATTTAAATCCAGGGATGTAGTAGCTATCGGATTGTAGAATAAAATAGGCGTTTTATCGTCACGATCTTCAAAGCGTAGATTGGTATTAATCGATAATTTTTGTAGTGGGCGGGCTGTTAAACTTGCTTGCACAAGTGTGGTATCAACGCGCCCACCTAAATTGGAGCCAATGCCGGGTGCTGTAAATAGTGTCGGTGCGAATGTATCGGTTTGGGTTGCCCGAGTGTAAGCGGCTTTAAATGCTCCGCGTGTTGTAGGCGTAAAACTATAACCGCCCGATAAAAATCCCTGATGCGATTGATTATCAGGAGCCAATGCAATTGGCGCATATTCGCTGGGAGCGTATATGCCTCCAACAATACTTCCTCCGGCAGGCGATAGTATTGCATTTTTATTGTTGTACATCGTGCCATAGTAACCCCCCGATAGCTGCAATTGCTTTCCTGCATAATCAAGCGATGCACCAAACTGCCTGATGGTGGAATTTATTGGCTCGGGAACAAACTCATAACCACCAATCGCTCTCGGGCCCGGCCTACCATCCAAAACACCAGCCTCACCCAGTCGGTTTCCTCGTCCAAATATGCGCTCCCCATCTTTTTCTTCATTGCGGAAATGAAGATGAAACTCAAGATTCCCGGGAAGGAATTTGTTGAAACCAAAACCGACAGAGTGTCGTTCAGTGCTTAATTGCGCAGGACTGCCCGGTGCTGGGGATGACGGTATACCGGGTTCTGTTGTGCCAATCCCTGTAACTGCAGTATTCACAGTGAACGGCTCATAACGTGGCAGTTGACTGTAATCTATAGAATAGCCCCAATTGCCTTGCTTGCTATGCTCGAACCGTATATCGCGATTCTGAAACCCTAAATTACGCCCCAATAGCTTAAACCAGGTGCCTGTATCGTCATAACGCTTAGATATGTCAAGATTAAAGATTCCATAGGGCCCTTCATTTCGCAAACCTGTATATTGGCCAAAACGCGCATTATCATTAAACAATTGACCGGCTCCAATATTGACAATACTGCTTGGTTTAGTCAGTTCTTTAACAGGATCTTCATTAGTTCCAAATGAATAGGATGGGTTTACAAGTACAAGCAGCGTAAGCAATGAAATTGAGCAGCGAGAAATATTTTTGCACGAATTCTTAGTAGTCATTTTCTGTACCTCCGAAATTAGCGCTGAAAGACGCTTTCATTGCGAATGTTTTCCGGCATATTGCTGCCATGTACCTGCGTATGGCAGTTCAGGCATCCGCGAGCAAGGATATTCCGTGCATAAGCACCGGTAAGTGTTCCTGAGCTACCTTGGTGTGTATTAGGCTCATGACATTCTTGGCAGACAAATGGTGATCGTGTACGCAACAAGTTCGGTGCAGTAGTGCCGTGAGGGTTGTGACAAATGGCGCAGTTTTCTTGAACGGGTGGATGGTTGTAGACAAATGGCCCACGTTTTTCCATATGACAGGTGTAGCATGTGTCGTTGACACTATCTCGAACCATCTTGCTTGGTCCAGCAGAACCGTGTGGATTGTGGCAATCTGAACAGGTGACTTTCCCCTCCCGAATCGGGTGTCGAGATGGGCGGTTAATCAGTGTGCGCATTTCTTTGTGGCAATTAAAACAGACCTCAGACTGAGTGATTCTGTTACGAACTTTGTCTTGCTCGGTATGAATTTTGTGACAGGAGGTGCAGGCAACATCGCGATTGGCGTGAGTGCTGCCAGACCAATGCATACGCTTACCTCCTTGATGGCATGCTAAACAAGCTTCATTTCTTTCTTCGATGGAATTGAACGAATCCTTACCGAAAGTACGTTGGGGCATGGGTGTTTTACGCGGAGATTCTTCGTGACTCCCGCCATCACCATGACAGCTTGTGCATGTAGGCGTTCGGTAGTCCGCTGTAGTTCCGTGTTTGGTTTTTCCAATGGAGAGAGTCGGATTGTCGCTGGTCTCGTCATGGCAAACAGTACACCTTGCATCGCCTCTAAGAACCAGATCTTCTTGAAGATCATCGTCATCAAGCTCTTCAGCAGAAACATGCAGGGATAATATTAGTATAAAAGAGACGACCAACAATCTTAACATGATGATATATATCAACTTAATTTCACTAGACATTTTTTGTGCACTCACTATATAAATTTTAGAAATAGAACAATTTGTGAATGCATTTTCAGTTGCGCTAGAAATAATCTCTGTGATTTTTTGCACTCAAAAAGTGATTTATATCGTTTGCATTCAATCGACGTCTGATTGCATCAAATAACCAAACAATCATATTATTCATATAATTAAGATTAAGTTATGGCTTCAGGATTTTGGTATTTTCCGCTGCTATTTAGAATGCTTCTGATAGGAATTTGGAATGACGAGCTCAGCAATGAGTCAGCTGAAGATATGACAAACGTGAATCTATGCGTAATGTGTTTCTGCGTTTGAATTTGGAAGATAAGGTTGCAAAACGCTCGGCACTGACCCGTTTCGGAATTCGATTAACATAGAACCGTGTATGGAATGGCTTGCCGGAAAGAATCAATCAACAAATGCATGAGCGCAACATCAGGGTGACATAGAACGATCGTTTCGACGCCAGTATTACAATACAGTCATGCAAGCCAAAAAAGCAGCCATCGCATGTAGTCATACCCAGAGCGGGAAGATTAGGATAATGTAAAAATTTTGCAGCGCTTTCTACAGAAATATTGGAATATTCTCAGTAGTATAAATCTAATATAACGTGAAGAAAGTCACAGTAAAGTGACTCCAGTGTATGTTTATATTTGAACGTGAAAATTATCAATGCATACAGAAAGGCTTGTAGCCGACCGGTAGAAAGAAATAATTTTCACGACATGGAATAAAAAATCTATTCCATGTGACCAATAAATCCAATAAATCCTTTGAGGAGGTACCATCAAATGACTACAGCTACAAGTGAATTACGTTTCTGGTGCGATATGAGTATGAGAGGTGGTCACACTTGATTGGACAGTTTTTCCCATATTTTAAGTGGAAATCT
>NZ_CADEGP010000072.1 GCF_902826915.1 uncultured Nitrosomonas sp. | reverse complement strand
AGGCTACACCGCTTTCTCCTCACTTGTCATACACCAGAAATAATCATAGCTCGAAAATGACTCTAACCGTGCAAAGTCCTTAAAGCATATTTTCTTTTCCCGTGTCTGAATTCTCGCTTTTGCTTTTGCCCCATTCTGCTTGAAATGAAAAGATTCGTTATCGGTTTCTATGATGTGGCAATGATGACGCGAGCCTCGAAATTATGAAGTCTGAAAGTTAATGTAACAATAATGTCACGCCTGACGGGAAAAATGACGGAAGAAATCCAATTTACCTTGTCAATTGAAACGATCAATTCTGAAACATGGACACTTTAATCCTTAACTCGAAGTAAAAAGCTTTACGTGATGAAAAATATCGTTTTGCATATCGATGTCAAATTACTTGGAACTATCAATTCTTGCTAAAAGAATGCTAATCCGATGTTGTCTGGAGATTTTTTTGTTATCGCAGTAAAACTTTTGAGGTTGTACAGAGATCCTATAGTGTGTATATTCATATCAGAAGAATAATTACAACTTATTGTATAAATATACATTTACACCAATCTCAATCTCTAGTCTTGATGCCAATCAACTACACGGAGATTCAGGGTTTATTAATAATTTTGTAACAAAAGCTTCATTTAATGAAGTCAATAAATAATAAGCAATTAAAGCTTGAGGGATTAAACATGTTAGTCAAATTAAACAAAATTAAAATTAATGTCACTCGGCAAATTGCCGTGACTACTGCGTTTCTCTTGTCAATTGGCGTTACCGGGATGAATGTACATGCACATACACCACATGATATGGTGCTTGCATTTGCCGCATCACCTGATTATGCCAACGACAAAACGATGTTTCTAGTAACCGATGGCGCATACACTGGCTGGCGTTATGATGAAATTCTGCGCTCAACAGATGGGGGACTTAACTGGATCAATATTCCAAACGGAATGAATCATGCCTTCGAATATAGCGTTCTTCGCGTTTCACCAAAATTTAGTACCGACCAAACCGTATTTGCTGGTCTCAAAGGTAAAGGCGGCATTTATCGATCAACCAATCGTGGCGATGCTTGGGAATCCTATAATACAGGACTCGCCGCTTCAAATTTGATTGTAAGAAAAATGGAAGTTGCTGAATCCAGCTCGGGTTATGTCCTTTTTTTCGCTGATGCCAACGGAGCCCTTTTCCGTCGAACCAATACCAATGCAAATTGGGTTCAAGTACTCGATAAAACTAATAAAGTGACTGTCATTGCGATTTCACCGGACTATGCTACCAATAACACATTAGTGATCGCAAACAGTACTGGGTATTTAAAGAAATCCACCGACGGCGGTAATAATTGGGTCGATCTAGGGAATCCGACAGGAACCATCATCTACGATATGGCTATCGCACCAGGAGGCGCTACAGAAATGTTCCTGGCCACCCCTAGTTTTGGGATTTTTTATAGCAGCGACGGTGGAAGCACCTTCATCAACAAAGGAAACAATTTACCTAACGAAGCGATCAATAATATAGCGATTTCACCGAACTACGCAATTGATCGCACGGTGTATTGCACCAGCCTGAGGCAATCGGCATTTAAATCCACGGATAAAGGCAATAACTGGACACTGTTTAATTCAGGAGCCAAGGTCACCCAACAAACTGGATTGCTCAATGAAATGACAGATTTGCAAATATCCCGGACATATGCAACAGATAAAACCGTTTTTTTACCGGTATTCGACGGACTATTTATCTCGAAAAACAGTGGCACTACCTGGCAGCAAAGACAAACGCGCATGGGCCTGATGACGGGGCTTGCGTTATCTACTAATTTTAACAGTAATCAAGATATGATTGCCACAACGTATGTCGGCAGGGGAATAGCCATTTCTGCTAATGGCGGCACAACTTGGTCTACCAGTGGCTGGCCCAATCCATCGGGACGGAAGATGAACTTCTTCGATTCGCAGGTAGTCAGTAATTCTAACGGTAGTCAAACTGTGGTTTCCGCAACCAATAGCTACGTAGGAAGTTCTTTAGATTTCGGAGCGAGCTGGACAGTCAAGTTTGTGCCTCGATTTCCTGCCATAAACCCAGACTCTGTTACTTTCACCAGTCTAGCCGCATCGCCTAATTTTACTAACGACAAAGAGATTTATCTTGGATCGAGATTTCATGGCGTGCTGCACACGAAAGACGCTGGAAAAACCTGGCAGCTGCAGCGTGGCGTACCACTGGCTAATCCAGTTACAAACATAGCAGTATCGCCTAATTATGCTAATGACCGCACTACATTTGTCGCCACACGTTCAGGTCAAGTATGGCGCACTCAGAATGGCGGAGATACTTTCCTGCGAGTAGGCGCTAGCTCGATCATATCTACCGGATCGGTTGGACAAAGGTATACGTGGGTTGCAGTATCTCCGCAATTCGCGACTGACAATCTTGTTCTTGTTGGCACAAATAATGGCATTTATCGTTCAGCCGATGGTGGCACCACCTGGACAAAAGAAATCCACGCTTCAGTTGGATCTAATGCTGTTGTTCAACAAGTGGAATTTTCGCCAAACTTTGGTACTGATCGAAAAGCCTTTGTTAATGTCCGTGGTAAAGGTCTATTTCGCGTGAATTTGAATGGAGGAGGAGCAGTAGTATCTTCACTGAACACGACTTTATCTTTACTTACAAACGAAAATATTCAGTTTACTGAATTTCAGATATCACCCACTTATGCGGTGGATTCTACGATTGTAGGTGCTGCCAGAAAAAATATCTATAAATCAACCAATGGCGGATCAACTTGGGCAGTAGCAGGATTTCCCGATAACTAATCGTAATTGACAATTGCAAGGGTTCTAGACTAATAGAAAAAATGAGTTAGTCTAGGGCTCTTAGTCTTAGTGAGTCTCTAAGTATATACAGTAGAGTAAACCCAATTATTATCCAATAAGGTTGCTTTGTAGTGTCTCCGAAAAAGATAACCGCTGAATCCACGCGGTGATTTAAAAAGAAGATGACAATATTTTCCATCAAACAGTGCCATAGCACAGATTCCCCAAACCCTTAACTGCACATCATCTTCATAATTGTTTAGGTGGCAGCAATCTCCAAGTGATGTCATGTTATAAAGCACATCTCCAATTTAATCTGGAGGTTTATCCAGTTACCATAGTAAAACTTTTGAGGTTGTACACAGGTCGTATAGTTTAAAGGTGAGATACAACACAACTAAATTGATGTAACCAATACGAATTGACGCACTGATTTGCTGTGTACTCAAAATTTCTGGGAAACTTACATCTTTTGGAAATGCGCACTCTCAGAATATACAATGAAAATGAAAAATACCTGTTTTGTTATTTGTAGCAATAGCTTTCGTAACAAATAAAGGTACGCAACGTATTGCATTTTATTTAACATTTCCTCCAAAAAATCCTGTTGTGGGATATATGTACTAGAAAAAAGGTCACACTGACCTATTGGTATATACAGGCATTTCCACTACCCTTAGTCTTCACCTTGCAAGATCAATCAACTACGAAGAGATTCAGGGCTTATCGATTAATTCGTAGCAAAAACTTCATTTGATGGAGTCAATAATCAATGAACAACTAAAACTTGAAGGATTAAACAATGCTATTTAAATCAAACAAAATTCAAATCAATCTCACGCGGCGAATTGCCGTGATTACCACATTTTTCTTGTCAATTGGCATCATCGGCATGGATGCGCATGCGCACACACCGCATGATATGGTATACGCATTTGCTGCATCACCTGATTACGCGAACGATAGTACGATGTTTCTAATAACCGATGGCGCATACACTGGCTGGCGTTACAATGAAATTCTGCGCTCAACTGACAAGGGGCTTAGCTGGACCGATATTCCGAATGGAATGGATCATCCCTTCGAATATAGCGTTCTTCGCGTCTCGCCGAAGTTTGCTAGCGATCAAACTGTTTTTGCGGGCCTCAAAGGCAAAGGCGGCATCTATCGATCAACAACCCGAGGCGACTTCTGGGAGCCCTATAACACCGGCCTTGCTACTTGGAACATGATTGTAAGGCAGATGGAGGTTGCTGAATCCAGCTCGGGTTATGTGCTTTTTTTCGCTGACGCCAATGGAGCCCTATTCCGCCGCGCCAACACCGATACAAATTGGGTTCAAGTACTTGATAAAAATAATAAAGTAACTGTCATTGCGGTTTCACCGGACTATGCCACCGATAACACTTTGGTGATTGCAAGCAATACGGGTTACTTGCAAAAATCCACCAACGGAGGTAATGACTGGACCGAATTAGGGAATCCGACAGGATCGATCATCTACGATATGGCCATCGCACCAGGAAGCGCCACAGAAATGTTTCTGGCCACCCCGAGTTTTGGAATTTTTTATAGTAGCGACGGAGGAAGTACATTTGTTAACAAAGGGACTAATCTCCCCAATGAAGCGATTAATAATATAGCGGTTTCACCGAATTACGCGATTGATCGCACGATATTTTGTACCAGCTTAAAGCAATCGGTATTTAAATCCACCGACAACGGTGATAATTGGACGCTATTTGATTCAAAAGCCCAAATCACCAAACAAACATCATTACTCAATGAATTAACTGATTTGCAAGTATCTCGGACATACGCAACGGATAAAACCGTTTTTTTACCGGTATTCGATGGATTATTTTTATCGCAAAACGGTGGCATCACATGGAAGCAAAGACAAAAAACACGAAGGGGTATATTGACTGGGCTTGCGTTATCTTCAAGTTTCAACAGTGATCAAAAGATGACCGCCACAATGTATGTCGGAAGAAGCATAGCCATTTCTGCTGATGGCGGCACAACGTGGTCTACCAGTGGTTGGCCAAATCCAAATGGGCGAAAAATGAATTTTTTTGATTCACAGATCGTAAAAAATCCCAACGGAACCCAAACAATCATTTCTGCAACCGCTGGACGTGTGGGGAACTCCACCAATTTTGGGGACAGTTGGACCGTTAAATTTGTGCCTCGATTCCCTGCCATAAATCCGGGTCTCGTCACTTTCACGACGCTAGCGGCATCGCCGAACTTTGCTAACGACAAGGAGATTTATCTCGGCTCGAGATTTCATGGCGTATTGCAAACAAAAGACGCTGGAAAAACCTGGCGCTTGCAACATGGTGTTCCACTGAATCATCCTACAACAAACGTAGCCATATCGCCTAATTATGCCAATGACCGCACTGCATTTGCCGCTACCCGCAGTGGACAAGTATGGCGTACTCAAGATGGCGGAGATACGTTCCTACGCGTAGGCATTAGTTCTATTAAATCAATCGGATGGATTGGGCAAAGATATACGTGGGTTGCGATATCTCCGCAATTCGCAACCGATAATCTTGTACTTGTTGGTACAAATGATGGTATTTACCGCTCAACTGATGGCGGCACCACCTGGACAAAAGAAACCCATACTTCAGTTGGAGCAAATGCCGTTGTTCAACAAGTGGAATTTTCGCCAAACTTCGGTGCTGATCGAGAAGCCTTTGTTAATGTTCGCGGTAAAGGTCTATTTCGCGTGAATCTGAACGGAGGAGGAGCAGTAACCACCTCTCTGAACACAACTTCATCACTGCTTGAAAATGAAAATGTTCAATTTACTGAGTTCCAGATATCGCCCACTTACGCAGCGGATTCTACAATTCTAGGTGCAGCAAGAGAAAGTATCTATAAATCAACGGATAGCGGTTTAACCTGGGTAGCAGCAGGATTCCCAGATAATTAAGAAGTTGATGATTATAAGAAAATAATCCCTCCTGGTCTAAACCAGGAGGGATTATCAGTAACTGAATTCCTGCTGAAACCGCACCTGCACAACAAGCTTTCCTTGTCTAACCTGCCATCAACTTTGCATATTCAAGCAATAACCATTTCATTCCAACGCGATCAAAATTCACCTGCACCCTCGCATCGCTGCCGCAACCTTCACAATTAACAATAACACCAGCACCGAATTTGGCATGCATCACGTTCTGTCCGATTCTCCATCCGCTGCTAATGGATCTTGATTGAATATTTGGCGAAGCTCTTAATACGTTTGTAGCAGTTTGGTTGATCGAATTTGAATAATAGGACGTATTCAGATTCCTCGGTGTTGACTGCAGCCACTTAAGGCAGCTTTGCGGAATTTCATCGAGAAAACGTGATGCAATGTTATACCGAGTTTGACCATGTAACATTCGGCTTTGCGCAAAACTAAGATATAGTCGGCGACGTGCGCGTGTCATGGCGACATACATCAAGCGCCTTTCCTCCGCAATGCCATTGCTTTCATTCAAACTATTTTCATGCGGGAAAAGCCCCTCCTCCAATCCACTCAAAAACACAGTGTGAAATTCTAGTCCTTTGGCGGCATGAACGGTCATCAATTGCAACGCGTCTTGGCCGCTACCGGCCTGATGCTCACCTGCTTCCAGCGAAGCATGCGCCAGAAATTCGGCCAGGCTGTCATTTTCAGCTTCATGCACAAAACTGGTTGCTGCGTTGATTAATTCATTCAAATTCTCACGCCTTTCCGCACTCTCACGTTCTTTGGCATAGTGCGGCAATAACCCGCTGTGAGTCAGCATCTGCTCCACAATCTGAGGTAACAGCAACTCGCTGCAGCTTTGACGCATCGTCATAATTAAAAATACAAATTTGGCAATGCCTTTTAAGGATTTCTGCGGCTCTTGCAGCAATGTCGCTTCACCGCCACATTTCTGCAACGCTGCCACCCACAGGCTAGTGCCCCGAGCTTTGGCATCATCTTGCAATTGCTCCAGGCTACGGGCACCTATGCCGCGCGCCGGAAAGTTAATGACGCGTAATAAAGCGCCATCATCATCAGGATTAGCAATTAGGCGTAAATAGGCTAATGCATGCTTGATTTCCTGACGATCAAAGAACCGCATGCCACCATAGACACGATACGGTATTGCGACATTAAACAAGCTGTGTTCAAGCACCCGAGATTGCGCATTGGATCGGTACAGTAACGCCATTTCTGATAAACCGATGCCTTCCGCACGCAAGGTTCTGACTTCCTCAACAATAAATGCAGCCTCATTAAAATCATTTGATGCGTTGTAGACGCGTAATGGCTCGCCTCTTCCTTCCGCAGTCCAAAGATTTTTTCCCAAACGTTCACTATTATTTTCAATCAATGCATTAGCTGCATCCAAGATATTGCCATGGGAGCGATAATTTTGCTCCAACTTAATAACTTTGGTGATACCAAAATCATGTTCAAAATCTTTCATATTGCCGCTATATGCACCGCGGAACGCATAAATGCTTTGGTCATCGTCACCAACTACGAAGACCGCCGCTGCAGCATTCGTCGCTCCTGTACCCGCCAACAATTTGAGCCATTTATATTGCAATGGATTAGTATCCTGAAATTCATCCACCAAAATATGATTGAAACGCTCTCGGTAATGCTGGCATAAGATTTCATTGCGGCTCAGCAATTCATAACTACGTAGCAGCAATTCAGCAAAATCCACAGCACCTTCTTTATGACATTGCTGCTCATATGTTTGATAAAATTCGAACATGTGGCGCGAGAAAACATCATCGGCCGTGACATAGGCAGCCCGCAATCCAGATTCTTTGGCATTATTGATAAACCACTGCACTTGACGCGGCGGGAATTTCTTATCGTCAGCGGATAAATTTTTGAGAATACGCTTAATTGAAGCTAATTGATCAGCAGAGTCCAGAATCTGAAACGCTTGAGGCAAGCCCGCATCTTGATAATGGGTGCGCAACATGCGGTGACACAGCCCATGAAATGTCCCGATCCACATTCCGCGCGGATTAATCGGCAGCATGGCAGTAATCCGCGTCAGCATTTCCTTGGCGGCTTTATTGGTAAACGTTACAGCCAGAATGCCATGTGGGCTTACTTGCCCTGATTGGATCAAATATGCGATGCGCGTTGTCAATACGCGTGTCTTGCCGCTACCGGCTCCAGCCAGAACCAATACAGACTGGTGTGGCAGCGTAATCGCCTCCAGTTGCTGCGGATTCAGGTCGGATAATAGAGAAGTCATGAACCAATAAATCTAGTATAACCTGAGCATATTTGAAGCCAACTGTATGAATTGAATTTCTGACACTTTGATTAGTCCAGAATCCGATAAATGAGTATCCACATATTATCGCGACTCATGAATTAATCAAAGTTGATCAAAAATTGTTAGCCTCTACTTTTAGCGACAATATTCAGAATCACTGGTGTCAGTATAAGTTCAATCGCCATACCCATTTTCCCGCCCGGAACAACAATGGTATTCGGGCGCGACATGAATGAGTCATGAATCATTCTCAACAAGAAAGGAAAATCCGCCATTCCTGGATTTCTAAAACGAATTACAACAAGACTCTCATCCAGCGTTGGAATTTCACGTGCAATAAACGGATTGGACGTATCGACCGTAGGCACACGTTGGAAGTTGATATGTGTACGAGAAAACTGCGGTGTGATGTAATGCACGTAATCATGCATACGGCGCAGAATGGTGTGAGTTACCGCTTCCGTTGAATAACCTCGCGCATTAGTATCGCGAAATATTTTCTGAATCCATTCCAGATTAACAATCGGCACCACGCCAACTAGCAAATCCACGTACTTGGCAACATCGGCCGTATCACTCTTAGCACCACCGTGCAATCCCTCATAAAACAATAAGTCAGAGCCCGCTGGAATCGGTGACCATGGAGTAAACGTACCAGCTTCTTGCTGCCACGGACTGGCTTCTTCATCGTTATGTAAATATAGACGTGTCTGGCCGCTGCCGTTACTGCTATACTCCTTAAATAACGCTTCCAATTTCTCAAATTCATTGGCTTCCGGGCCAAAATGACTGATCGGACGCCCACTATTTTTTTCTGATTCAGCCACAGCTTGCTTCATCGCCTCACGATCATAGCGATGAAAGCTATCGCCTTCTACAATAACCGCTTTTAGTTTCTCGCGACGAAAAATATGTTCAAAACTGGATTTTACCGTTGAGGTGCCTGCACCTGACGATCCGGTAACGGCGATAACCGGGTGTTTTTGCGACATTCGAGTTTTCTCCTAAAAAATATATTCATCGTACCAAGCAAGGTACAGGGTAATTCTATTTTGTGTATGATACTTCTTTCTCATCTGATTTGGCAGCGAGGATTCATTTTTCGATGCTAGGTCAACTGTATTAATAACAAGTATATTGTATACCAAGAGTACACTCTGATCGTCGTCTGCAGACACTTATGTTACAAGGATATGTAAAGTATCGGCTATTGATAAAAATTTTATTCCACTTATTATACGAATCCGGCGTCAATGATTTTGCACCGACTGAAACTTTTATACTATATCTGACATGAAGAAACCACAACCTCAATGAACAGGATTATCAAACGAGTGATAACTCAGTATCATTTTGAGCTAGAATATATAATCAGGCAGGAGTATTGAATCGTTTTTCATCAAAAATCTTGCGCAAGACAACTGAAATTTAATTTTTTACAACAAGATATATAAACACACATTAAGATAAGAACATAGGAGTCAACAGTGCATTCGATTGTACCTATTACCATGGCACTTGGTGTCATTCTGTTTTCTGTAGGAGTAATTGCTCAAACCTGGCTTGGTTTTCAACGAATTGATCGTATAAAATTTCTCGGGAAAGAATATCAGCGCTGGCGCTTCGTATTAGCTTCAGTGGGTTCCGGTGTAGCATTGATTATGCTATCAGTAATGTTACCTAAATACATAACCTACGAACCGGTACAAGAACAAAAATCAATGCAGCCTGCATTATCTGGCAGCCTAAAATTTGAATTGGAGTCCATTTTATTTAGTCTTAACCTTAATGAAGATACCATATTAAAAGCCATTAATCGCTTCCAAACGGAATATCAAGAAGCGTCGCAGCGAAATGATAAAAGCACGATGGATCTCTTGGTTCTGGAAATAGCTTATAGGATCAGGATTGAACTACAAAAACGCGATTATCCGGCGCAACAAATCGAACGTGAAATTGAGAAAATCACAAACGTTCTAAAACAATCAATCAAAGTGGAAAACCGCAAATAGAAAACCTTTATTTCTGTACAATAAATATTGCATACTCGAATCACTTTCTTAAGGAATCATTATCATGAAAAAAATAATTCAGATGCTGATAATTATATTTGCTATTTCACTGGCTGTAACTAATTCTGCGCTTGCTCATCAGTACCCTGATAAAGTAGTTGAAAAACTAGGCAATGGTCTTGCGAATGCTGTAACTGGCGTAGCCGAAATACCTAAGGCTATTAGTATAGTTGGCAATAAAGATGGCGTCATCCACGGTATGACAATTGGATTTATTACGGGCATCGCCAATGCAGTTGGTCGATCACTAAGTGGTGCGTTCGATATTGCAACTTTCCTGATCCCTACGACATCTTTTGTTAAGCCAGCGTATATTTGGGAGGATTTTAGCCGGGAAACGACTTTCGTTGAAGCAAAAATGCGCTAATCTAACTTTGTCATCTATCATGGCTAATCAAAGTGGCAACAAGCCATGATAGAACGCTAAATACTTAGTTGTCGACTCAGATTTATTACCACCAAATTCAGAATTAATTAATAATCATTGGTATTGAATTTTTCATAAAAACTGCAATTAAGCATACGGATTGATCTACATCGAGCTACCAATGATTTGGGAAAATAGTGACTCGACTTATAACTTGTTGTAGATGTGCTTCCCAAAGTACAGTCAAATTTATTTTTTGTTCAGTAACAAAGTATGCGCGCAGCTCAGAAACTCAGATCGATTCTCCAATAATTGCTGGTGGTGAATCTGCAACAAGACATTCACTGAACTCATAACTACCCGCCCCTTCAGCTAATCCGTCACTTTCAACTAGAACAAAGCTTACACAATCTTTCTTTTTGAAAAAATACTGGTACTTATCCGGGCGTCCCTCTTGTGGCAAAGCAACTTCATAAAAAAAGCTTCCCTTCACCCACCATTTACCTGATTCAGTAAAATTCTTTGCCGTGTCATCTAACTCGGTAAAACTGAAATCAATCGTATATGTACCATCAGCATTTCGTATTTGTGTCCATTTTTTTACAGTTCCACTTTCTTCCACATACTCACCTTCCCATACTCCAATCAGCTTGACATCGATAAATGAACGTTGATTTACAGCCGTAATAGCGTTACAGCCAAGCAAACTTATCGTTAGAAGCATTAAAAAGAATCGTTTCATACTACGTATATTTTGAATTAAAAAGCTATCTACCCTATCGCCATGACATTAACGCAAGTCCGAATACTAATCCAAGCATAGAAGGCTCTTAGTTGTCTTTTATGTAGGATATCAAAAATGATTTTTAATAGTGCAAATAAATATTAGTGAAACATCAGCAATCATTATGTATTGAACATAACAAAATGCAGAACATCATAGCTTTGAGTGTTGTTCATCGATAAAAGGCTGTGCCATTAATGCGCTTCATTTGGGAAATGTAATTACATTTAGATCGTCATCTTATCTATCGCCTTGCCATTTCCAGCGAAGCCAAACTCTTAATTGTCTGTGCATATCAGCATCAATACCATCGGGTAATATCACAATACTGCAAGGAAAAAACCCACCTTCGGGCTGAAGGTTCAACACCACTAAATAAGGCGCAACAAAAGTACTCCCCAGTACATCACAAGCAGTCGTTTTACCGGATCGAGTGGTCACTGTACATCGCATCTTTTCCGATAGCGAAAAAGAAATCACAGCTTTATTGGTACAGAGCAAAGCATCACAGCACAGATAATAAGCTAGACTAATCACCAGCAGGATAACAATTAACATTTTGACCCCCAAGGGGAGTAACAGTGGCCACAATAAAATAGCTGTTGCAATATGAGCTAAACTCAACATCCCTGCAAGCCAAAATGAGGGTTTACGGTGAATAGATAAAACCGCCATAATAGATTACGCAACCCTCAACTATTGATGAGTAATAACAATTCCATTCGCTGCCTCTTGAACCAACCCGGGCACGATACCGTATAATCAAGCCTATATTTATTTTCGAACTATTGGCATGAACCCTGTTTGGCAAATTTATTTACATGATCAGCGCGCTGTCATTGAGAACAATCACGTATTGCATTTTGGCGATATTGCTATTGAACTTAGCGACACGCAAAACAAAACGATTATGACAGATCTTTCACATCGCGGATTAATTCAATTCTCTGGAAATGACGCAAAAAATTTTTTACAAAGTCAGCTTAGTTGCGATATTCTTGAAATCGGCCCGGAAATAGCGCAGTACGGAGGTTATTGCACCCCTAAAGGCCGAGTTTTGGCAAGCTTTTTACTTTGGCAAAAAAATCAAGATGTGCTTATGCAATTACCCGCTAACTTGGTTGCTGCCACGATAAAACGTTTATCATCTTATATACTACGCTCCAAGGTACAGCTAACCGATATGAGCAATACCTGGATTCGAATTGGTATCGCTGGGCCCAATGCTTCTACATTAGCAACCGAATTTTCCCGATCTACAAATAACTCGGCTCAAGTAATTGATGTCACACATACAAAAGAAATCAGCATACTTCATGTTGCACATAACCGTATGGAACTAATTACATCGATTGAAAATGCGCCTGCTGTTTGGGAGCGTCTTAATCAAAATGCCAAACCTGTTGGCGCAGCTTGCTGGGATTGGTTAGATATTCAGTCAGGTATTCCGATTATTCTGCCAGAAACCCAAGAAGCATTCTTGCCGCAAATGATCAATCTGGATGCAATTGGTGGGGTCAGTTTTAAAAAGGGTTGTTACCCCGGGCAAGAAATTGTGGCACGAACACGGTATCTCGGCAAGCTTAAACGTCGCATGTTTCTAATACACCTAGCCACTACGGAAACAATTAAGGCTGGCGATGCACTCTATAGTGCAGATATGCCTGACCAATCCTGCGGCAACATTGTCAATATCGCACCATCGCCGTGCGGAGGACATGATGCATTGGCGGTCATCCAGCAAAATAGCGCGGATACCAGCAATATTCATTGGCAATCATTGCAAGGTCCGATACTAGAAATAAAATCACTACCCTACACATTGCCAGCATAAAAGAGAGTACCGAAATATTCGTGTTGTTTATTACGGCTTGCCAGAGTGTCCCGGTTACTTTTTTTGAGAGAATCGTAAACTTTCTGGTGCAGTGGTGCTTCCCGTGACAACAAAAGTCATAGCTTCCTCTGTTGCTCAGTCTGTCATTATGACATCCTCTACCAGCAAGATTTCAATATAGCCTGATGTAGGGTTAGGTGAAGCCGGAACATAGACAGCAGCTAATTTCTTGTTACTATCCTTATCCTGCATAATTTTGGTAATAAAGCCAACCGCCTTCATTTCTGAAGATGGGAAATTAATCTGCCCGGTAACAGGTGGTTGACTTATGGTATTTAAGAATCGCTTGGTGGCCCCATAAATCGTTTGCACCAAAAGCAACCGCGCCAATATATTTTCATAAATATCAATAACTTTCTTACCAATAACAAAAGACACTAACAATCCGACTCCATACAAACTGATTATTGTTAACAATGCGGCAACTGCATGCCGAAAATAGGAATCCAGCAACTAGCTAGCAGCAGTATCTGAAAATGGGCGTATAGCACGTACCGTGGCTTTTAATAAAGGGCCCCCGATCCCTTTGGCCAACAAAATAAACAACCCCGTGGCAAGACCACGGGGAATCGCAAGTTCAATAAAAAATCAAACACCCGCCAAGTAACCCACAACGACGCCACTGTAAGAAAACCTATTAATATATAACGACCTAGATGTGCAGAGTGCACTTCACCTCGTTCGCGATTATTTTGAGCTATAGTCAAATCTGGTGTATGAGAATCAAGCGACCTGCTGTTTTTGATC
>NZ_CADEGP010000071.1 GCF_902826915.1 uncultured Nitrosomonas sp. | reverse complement strand
TCGGCAGTACTTCCCCAAAAACAGGGACTTCACCACTATTACACAACAGGAAATGAATACAGCAATGGAAAGATTGAACAATCGACCTAGAAAACGGCTTGGATACCAAACACCTAATCAGGTATTCTTAAAATCAGGCGTTGCACTTCATATTTGAATCGGCAAAATATCAATCCAACGGATTGATTCAATTTTGTTCTGGGAAGATCAACTGATCGGTTGCAAAACCCAATGCATTGGATTGTTGCACAAACCGATGGATCAATTCTTCGCTAACCGTGGGCGTCCTTGCTAACAACCATAGATACGATTTGTCATAGCTGGTCACAAAAGCGTATTGATAGTTTTCCTGATCGAGATCAAACACGATATACGCGCCATAAAAAGGGCCAAAGAAAGAAACCTTCAAGTATCCTTCTTGTTGCTTTCTCACGAAATAAGCCTTGCCCTCCACTTCTTTCCATTTATTTTTCACTTTCGAAAAACCTTTATTGATGACCTTGACTCCGCCGTCGTCTCGCAGAGAATACTCCGCGGTTACCCGATCGAGTCCGTGTTCAAATGAATGATCAAGCCGGGCGATTTCATACCACTTGCCCAAATATTTATCGAGTTCAAATCCGTCAACCGGTGCGATATCCGATGGTATCGATAGGCACCCGATTAGTAGAAAGCTGAGAAAAAAACTTGAAAGTAAACGCATTTTTAGACACTCATGATGTCGTTAATTCCGGGTAATCAGTATATATCTTTGCGCATACAAATATATAATGTCGCCGGATCGGGTTGATTGAGCGCTGTGCCCGCTTTGATCCGCGTCGGCAATCGGGGTTTACCAAGAAACTGGTACCGGAAACTACTGCATCCACTTTCCTGTAGCGAAATCCCTATCCGCTTCCTCGCCAAGCATAACCCAAATTACTAATCAATATGCCTTTATAATCTTGGCGAATGGGCGTCATGACATCGCCACTTTGTTGCTGGTAAAAATCACTGCGTAACACATGCAGATAAAAGTAAAAACCCGATCGGATCGCTATCGATCATGCTGTTGTAGCTGTTCAGCAAAATAAAACCTAGTTCCTTCCAGAATGCCGAACTTCCTTCGATCGCCCTGGTAGCTTCTGCAATAATTGATCCAGCACTTGCTTCTGGGCATAATATTCAGCTATTAACGGCTCATCCCCTGCATGGCAGCGAGTAAGCGACACCATGAAAATGCGACTTGGCACATTCAGCACGCCTAACCTTAATGGCGTATAAACATAGCCATTAATTTAGTGAATAGAACACGTAAATCCGTTAAATAACCCCAAGAACCGTACACCATGATTCGCTATAAAAACCAATAACAACTACTGTTTGCTATGCTCCACCTGGGACAATTCTTGATTCTGGTAATTGCTGGATGAGACTGAGTGACAGCACCCCTGGGAAAATTACCATAAGACGTTACACAACATAAGCCCTCCCTATAAAAATACCCGAATATGGGTATTGGTACAGTTATCATAAAAAGTGAGACCTTTGCAAAATTCAACGAATCCAGCGAATTTTACAAAGATCTCTGTATTTTTCTACTCGATTCTCGTATTTCTACAAAAATAATAATTCGTTATTTTTCAATATTATAAGAAATATATTACATTTCTGAAAAAAGAATGTGAATTAAGCGTGAAATATATGTGAACTTTTTGTGAAGCAATGTCTCGTATGATTACGATTACAAAGTTATTTTAAATAACTTGAATAAACCCCAGTCAAGGAGATTTTTATGAAAACAAGTCATATTATCATTTTGTCAGCATTAGTTATCAGCGGTACTTTCTTTGGCGTTCTATCGCTGTATGAATTGCCAGGAATTGTTATGGAATGGACTATTTCGGATGTAATTCTCGCAGCTTACGCGAATTATTTGGTGATTGCCATGGCACATGGCACATTAAAAACCAAGGAGCACCATTCGACAGAAACAATTCTTGCATAAAATTTTCTAATCTAAATGGAGTTAATGCGAACATTTCAATCGCATTAACTCTATTTTATTATTCATGAATTGCAGAAAACTATTTTTTGTAAATACAAGTGGTAACGGACACACACGCTATAAACGTTTAAATCGCTCTACCGGATGATCGAGCCAATGAATCAATCCCTGTGCATTCAACCGGATATCCGAGCTCAGGAGTTCATCGATCTCAACTTGCGGTAATCGGCAGCCATGCTCCGATAATCGTTGTAATAATAATTTACTCAAAGCATCTGAAATAACAGATTGCCGATTCGTTTCATCATGCTTTACAACCTGAGCAATCTCCACATGCGCATCAATCAAGTCATGCATCGATTTCGCGTGATGCGCTAAGTTAGCGATTTGACTATAATGTGTCAGATAAGCATAGCGCGGCTGATATCCCATGACGCGATCGATTGAGGCATGCGCTGCTACCGGATCAAATTGCACCGGTGAAGTGGTCGGAAATACAAATTCCAGCCCATTGACATCGAATTCACGATACGAAACACCGAACGTGTCACCGGTGAAAAAAGACTGACTGCGTTCGTCATAAATGCAATTATGATGACGTGCATGACCAGGCGTATCGAGAAATAACAATGAGCGGCCATTCAGATCAATCCGGCTTTCATCCGGTGCTTCAATAATCCGGTTCGCGTCAATCGGATAAATCTCACCATACACGCGCCTAAATTCCGCTTCCCCATAAACACCTATTGCGCCTGCGACCAGCCGCGCGGGATCAACCATATGACTCGCACCACGCGGATGAACAACCAGCCTGGCATTCGGGAACAGACGCATGCATTCACTAGCACCACCGGCATGATCAAGATGAATATGCGTCAAAATTACGTAGGCCAAGTCTTCAGTGGCAATATTCTTATGCTTGAGCGCTGCGACCACGCCTGGAATAGAAAAGGACGTACCAGTATCCACCAGCGCGGCCACTCCCTTTTCTACAATCAGGTGTATCGCTGCCCGCCTAGGACGATGAAACTGAGCATCAATAGCACTAATGCCATATTCATAATCGGTAATAAGTGGTAGTGACATATCTCTCCGGTTTTTCGAAACCTTTTGTTCGGATCATGCGATTTTTAAAGTTATTTTGATGGATATTTTAATTGTTCAAGAATGGCCGGATTCTCCAGCGTGGAGATATCCTGGGTAATTTCTTCGCCCTTAGCAAGCGTACGTAATAGCCGACGCATAATTTTACCAGATCGAGTTTTCGGTAGATTTTCTCCAAAACGAATTTCATCCGGCTTGGTAATCGGACCAATCTCTTTGGCCACCCACTCACGCAAGGTATGGGTAATTTGCGCAATTTCCTCTCCCTGCGGATAGTGGCCTTTCAGCACCACAAAAGCTATCACAGACTCCCCTTTGATTTCATGCGGCTTACCAACCACGGCAGCCTCTGCAACTAATGGATGCGCTACCAACGCTGATTCAATTTCCATCGTCCCCAACCGGTGCCCGGATACATTTAACACATCGTCGGTGCGTCCCATGATCCAGAAATAGCCATCCGCATCACGATATGCAGAATCACCCGCCAGATAATACTTGCCGTGCCCCATATCCTCCGGGAAATAGGTCTTTTTGAAGCGTTCGGGATCACGCCAGAGGGTACGCACCTGCGAAGGAAAAGGTTTTTTGATCACCAGAAAACCGCCCTTTCCATTTTCAACATCATGTCCAATTTCGTCGACTATCGCCGCAAAAATACCTGGTAAGGGAAAGGCACATGAACCCGGCTTGAGCGCAACCGCACCCGGTGCTGGTGCAATCATATGACTGCCTGTTTCTGTTTGCCACCAAGTATCAACGATCGGACAACGCGACTGACCTACTTTTTCGTAAAACCACATCCAGGCCTCCGGATTAATCGGCTCGCCGACCGAGCCCAGCAATCGCAACGATGAAAGCTCATATTGTTGTGGCAGATCCGCACCCAACTTAATCAATGAGCGAATTGCGGTGGGTGCCGTGTAAAATGTTGTAACTTTGTGTTTCTGTATAATTTCCCAAAAACGCCCGGCATTAGGATAAGTTGGTATCCCTTCAAAAATTACCTGGGTAGCACCCATCGCAAGAGGCCCATAGGCCACATAACTGTGGCCGGTAATCCAACCGATATCCGCAGTACACCAAAACACATCCGTAGGTTTATAGTCAAAAATCCATTGCATACTTTCTTTGATTCCAAGCAAATAACCCGCACTGGAATGTTGAACACCCTTAGGTTTGCCGGTGGATCCGGATGTATAGAGCGTAAACAATGGATGCTCAGCGCCCACCCATTCGGGATCGCATTGGGAACTGGCATTTTCCGTCAACTCATGCCACCAGACATCACGCATGGGATTAAATCGAATATCAGCGCCTGTTCGTTGATAAACTACAACCAATCGAACAGAAATCGGGTCAGTCATACTCATGGCTTCATCAACAATTGATTTGAGCGGATTGCGTCTACCACCGCGCACCTGTTCATCGGCCGTAATAACGGCTACAGCATCGGCATCGTGGATACGCTCATGCAGACTTTTAGCTGAAAACCCACCAAATACCACCGAATGAATTGCACCAATACGTGCGCAGGCTTGCATCGCAACAACCGCTTCAATACGCATCGGCATATAAATGATAACGCGATCACCTTTCTTGATATTTTGCGATTTCAATGCATTGGCAAGCTTACAAACACGTTGATGAAGATCATGGTATGTCGAGCGTATAACTTCTCCTTCATCGGATTCAAAAATGATAGCGACCTTATCGGCTTGCGTTTCTAAATGCCGGTCAAGGCAATTATATGAAACGTTTAATATGCCATCACTAAACCATTGGAAAAATGGCGCCTCTTGATCATTCAACACCTGCGTAAAAGACTTATGCCATACGATCTGTTCCTGCGCCCGTTTTGCCCAGAAATTTAAATAATCCTGCTCTGCTTCCGCACATAAAGCTTGATATGCCTGAAAACTGGGTAAATTGGCTTTGCTGGCAAATTCTTTTGAAGGTGGAAAAACTCGGGGTTCGTTTAATATTGATTCAATGGTCGGCATGCTTAATCTCCAGTGCTAATCAGCTCAATATACTGGATCAGGATTGTACCACTGGCACTCAATAGATATGGAATTCTTATTTCGAAAGTAGGCGAATCAAGCGGATAGCCACACAAAAAGGCTGAAAGCAGAAACACGGATAGAAACGTCGGAAATCGCTAAGGCATTGCCCTTTTGCGAAGTTTATATTCCATATTTTATAAATATTTGTTAAAATTGGCTTAGTAGATGCGATGGGCTTTTTCGGCCCATTTTTTATTTGTGGTGGAGCTATGGCACTGGAAGAATTACTGGAATCGACTCTGAATGGTTTGGGTTATGAGTTGGTCGAAGTGGAACGATCAGCACACAACAAATTGCTAAGAATATTTGTAGATAAAGTTGGAGGTATTGGCATTGATGATTGCGTGACCATCAGTAACCATTTGAGCCGATTACTAGCAGTTGAAAATATTGATTATGGCCGATTGGAGGTTTCGTCACCAGGATTAGATAGGCCTTTACGAAAAGAAACAGATTTTCTTCGGTTTAAAGGAGAAATAGTAAAATTAAAGTTGCGCGTTCCTTTAGAGGGTCAAAAAAATTTTGTAGGGATTTTACGAGAAGTGGATAATGGCACAATAAAACTTGAAATCGAAGGAAAATTATTAGACCTTGAATTAAGTAACCTTGGAAAAGCTCGTTTGGTTCCAAAATTGTAGGATAAGGATTTAACTGGAGAATTATGAGCCGCGAAATATTACTGTTAGTTGATGCATTAGCGCGCGAAAAAGCAGTTGAAAAAGAAATTGTTTTCACAGCTTTGGAGCTTGCATTATCATCCGCCACCAAGAAACGGTTTCAAGAAGATATTGAAGCTCGCATTGCAATCGATAGAGAAACAGGGAATCATCAATCTTTCCGCCGCTGGCTGGTTGTAGACGACGATTCCGTGGAAGATTCAGCGCGCCAGATTGCTTTAAGTGATGCCATACAAACGGATGCCGATATCCAAGTTGGTGATTATCTTGAGAAACCACTGGAACCGATTGAATTCGGGCGTATCGGAGCACAAGCAGCAAAGCAAGTAATTTTCCAGAAAATTCGTGAAGCTGAACGCGAACAAACGTTGAATGATTTTCTTGAAAGAGAAGATTATTTAATTAACGGCACAATCAAGCGCATGGAACGCGGCAATGCCATTATTGAATCTGGAAAAATCGAGGCGGAATTACCACGCGACCAGATAATACCAAAAGAAAACCTGCGCGTCGGTGATCGCGTACGCGCCTATTTATACAAAGTTGATCGTGCCGCCAGGGGACCGCAATTAAAACTTTCACGAATTTCCCCCGAATTTCTGATGAAATTATTTGAGTTAGAAGTTCCAGAGATTGAAGAAGGTTTATTGGAAATTAAAGTAGCCGCGCGCGATCCCGGGTCGCGCGCCAAAATCGCTGTCAAATCAAACGATCAACGTGTTGATCCAATTGGAACTTGCATAGGTATGCGCGGATCCAGAGTGCAAGCAGTTATTAGCGAACTGGCAGGTGAGCGTGTTGATATCGTACTGTGGTCCGATGACCCTGCCACTTTTATTATTAATGCACTGGCGCCCGCAGAAATCAGCAGTATTATGGTTGATGAAGAAAGACACAGCATGGACATTGTAGTCGATGATGATAACCTGGCACAAGCTATTGGCCGAGGTGGACAAAATGTACGTTTAGCTTCCGAATTAACGGGCTGGGAGATCAACATCATGACCGTAGAGGAATCAAAAACCAAGCAGGAGCAGGAAACGTCACAAATCTATCAGCTTTTTATGCAAAAATTGGATGTTGATGAAGAAATCGCAGAAATACTTGTGCAAGAAGGTTTTGTTTCGCTTGAAGAAGTAGCTTATGTCCCATTAAACGAGATGCTGGAGATCGAATCATTAGACGAAGAAACAGTCAATGAAATAAGAAATCGAGCACGTAATGTACTATTAACAGACGCTATCGCTAACGAAGAAAAAGTCGAACATGTTGCTGAAGATTTGCTTTCAATCGAAGGAATGGATATCGATATTATTCGAGAATTAGCAGCAAAGGGCATCATTACCCAATCTGATTTGGCTGATTTAGCTGCTGATGACTTAGTTGAGATGACTGGTATTGATATTGAACGTGCAAATCAATTAATTATTAAAGCACGTGAACCATGGTTTACTTGATTTTAATAACTGGCTAATAATAGATTAGCCGATTTATTCATTTTATAGTGGAACCTGTCTGTAGTTTTGATTGTTGGAAGGTTATAAATGGCTCAAATGAGTGTGGAACAATTTGCGAATGAACTGGGTTTGCTACCGGCAGTACTGCTGGAGCAACTTAAGGCTGCCGGTGTAAAAAAAATGCTGGCAGAAGACAGTTTGACTGAGCAAGATAAAGCTCTGTTACTTGATTATCTAAGAAAAACACACGGTACAACTGAGACCAAAAACAAAGTTACTCTGACACGCCGACAAACCTCCGAGATTCGAAAATCTGACAGTACTGGCCGAGCACGGACCATTCAAGTAGAGGTTAGAAAAAGACGCGTCCTGACAAAACCAATGATGGTTAGCGATGCTGACACTATACCGGCAACAGCAAGCAAACCAACGGATGTTACCAATCAAGCAACTACAGGATCCGTCATTGATGAAGATCAATTGGCTTTGCGCAATGAAGAAGCAAGAAAACAAGCGGAGCTAATTGCACGCCAAGCTGAAGAAGTAAAGCAAAAAAGGGCGCGGAAAAATACAGAAACGACTGATCTTGCACAAAAGAAAACTGTCGAAGCAGAAATAATTACTGAAAAGAACCCGTCAACAACCATACCACAGTCTTCAGGTACTACTCAGCCAATAAATGGTGTGCACCCAATTACTGCCAAGAACAATGAAACTGAGCAACAGAGCAATATAGATTCACAATCCAGCTCGACTGACGGAACATTACATAAACCGGCAGTAAATCCTGAAGAAAAAGCAGATAAGAAAAAGAAGCAAACCAAGCAGCAAGTCGTTTGGAAAGATGAAAATACCAAGAAACGAGGTGTTAAAACCCACGGTGATCCTGGCAGCGGACAAGGTTGGAGAACCCGTAGAGACAAGCATAGCAAGCCTACACATGCAGAAGATCAGAATATTCATGGCTTCTCCGCTCCGACGGAACCAATTGTGCGCGATATTATGGTGCCGGAAACCATTTCCGTGGGTGCACTTGCGCAGAAAATGTCGGTTAAAGCTGCTGACGTTATTAAGGTATTGATGAAAATGGGCAGCATGGTGACAATCAATCAAATGTTGGATCAAGACACTGCAATGATCGTCGTGGAAGAAATGGGGCATATTGCAAAATATGCCGAATTGGATAGCCCAGAGAGTTTCCTCGCTGACCGTGAATCTACAGTAATTGAAGCAGAGCTAGTTGCGCGCGCTCCTGTAGTTACTGTTATGGGGCATGTTGATCATGGAAAAACTTCATTATTGGACTACATCCGTCGCACGCGTGTTGCTGGCGGTGAGGCTGGTGGCATTACCCAACATATCGGCGCTTACCATGTAGAAACTGATCACGGCATGATTACTTTCTTGGACACACCCGGTCATGAAGCATTTACCGCAATGCGTGCACGCGGCACAAAAATTACCGATATTGTCATTCTCGTAGTCGCCGCAGATGACGGTGTTATGCCTCAAACTATTGAAGCTATACATCATGCAAAAGCGGCAAAGCTGCCCATCATTGTGACAATCAACAAGATTGACAAGCCTGACGCAAACACTGAACGCATTCGACAGGAATTAATTGCCCACGAGGTTTTACCTGAGGAATGGGGTGGCGATACAATGTTCGTTGAAGTTTCGGCTAAAACAGGGAAAGGTATTGACACCTTATTGGAAACCATATTATTACAAGCCGAAGTATTGGAGCTTAAAGCGCCAGTTAACACCCCTGCTAAAGGCGTCGTGATTGAATCACGCCTGGATAAAGGGCGTGGACCCGTCGCTACAATTCTGGTGCAATCAGGAATGCTAAAGCGTGGCGATGCTCTGCTGGCTGGTGCAGTGTTTGGCAAGGTGCGGGCCATGACCGATGAAAACGGCAAAACTATTAAGCAAGCAGGAACATCTATTCCAGTTGAAATTCAGGGCTTATCCGAAGTTCCTGAAGCTGGCGAAACAGTTCTTGCGTTGGATGATGAGAAAAAAGCGCGAGAAATCGCATTATTCCGTCAAGGTAAATACCGGGATGTCAAACTTGCAAAACAACAGGCCGCAAAACTTGAAAGCGTTTTTGATCAGCAAGACGATGTAAAAATTCTATCCTTGATCGTCAAAGCTGACGTTCAAGGATCTTGCGGAGCGTTGGCATATTCTATACAGAAGCTTGCAACTGATGAGGTTAAAGTTAACATCATCCACAGCGGAGTGGGCGCAATTATTGAATCAGATGTCAATCTATCAATAGCATCAAAAGCTGTAATTATCGGTTTTAATGTTCGCGCAGATGCAGGCGCGCGCAAATTGATAGCCGCCAATGATGTCGACGTGCGGTATTACAACATTATTTACGAAGCGGTCGACGAAATAAAAGCCGCACTCTCAGGCTTGATGTCACCTGAACGTAAAGAAAATATTCTAGGTCTGGTTGATATTCGTGAAGTCTATCGTATACCTAAAGTAGGCGTAGTAGCCGGGTGTTATGTATTGGATGGTATCGTCAAAAGAAATTCATTAGTCAGAATAGTGCGAGATGACTTGGTAATTCATAGCTGCGAGCTCGATTCACTGAAGCGTTTTAAAGATGATGCTAAAGAAGTCAGAGAAGGCTTTGAGTGCGGCTTATCGCTCAAGAATTTTAATGATATTCAAGTAGGTGACCAACTGGAAGTCTATGAAATTGTCGAAACTGCACGCTTCCTATCGTAAGTGTTTATACAACATAAAGCATGTCTAAAGACTTTTCCCGTAGTTTACGTATTGCCGATCAAATACAGCGCGAGTTAGCGGATTTAATACAAAATGAAATTAAGGATCCGCGCGTCAAACAAACCACCATCACGGCTGTCGAAGTAACTCGTGATTATAGTCATGCCAAGATTTTTTACACCACATTAGTTCATCGGGATGAAAACTCTCTAGTAGAAGAAGGCTTAGAGCACGCTAAAGGTTTTCTGCGCTCAAATTTATCTCACCGCATGAAACTGCGACTTGTCCCACAGTTACATTTTGTTTATGATGAATCAGTTGAACGTGGTTTTCGTTTATCAAAATTAATCGACGAAGCCGTTGCCCAAGATAAATCACTTCATCCAACAGATTCAGATAACTAATCAATTTCAGTTGATTTACACATTAATACCCCATCAAGTAGCTTGATTAAGCCCAAGAAACGTAACATTAGTGGTGTTTTATTATTGGACAAACCCTATGGGATTTCATCCAATAAAGCATTGCAAACTGCAAAACAATTATTTGTTGCTGCCAAATGCGGGCATACTGGGACTCTGGATCCCATGGCAACTGGATTACTTCCCGTTTGTTTCGGCGAAGCCACCAAATTCTCATCGATATTGCTAGGCGCTAGCAAAATCTATGAAGCAACATTAAAACTCGGTTTCATGAGCACAACCGGTGATGCGGAAGGCGCAATCAGTCAGACTGCAGCAACTGTTCCGAATCCAACATTCACACAATGCCAACAAACACTGACGCAATTTATCGGCAGAATCAAACAAATGCCGCCCATGTTCAGCGCACTTAAACATCATGGTAAGCCGCTCTATTGTTATGCTAGAAATGGCGAAGTCATTGAACGTCAAGCACGTGAAATAGTCATCTACGAGATTCAAATTCAATCACTCAATCACAATGAATTACAGTTACGCATTCAATGCGGCACTGGCACTTACATTCGGGTACTTGCTGAAGATATTGGCAAAGCAATGGGGTGCGGCGGCGCTTATTTGACTGGCTTACGCCGTACAGCGATAGATCGTTTTGATTTATCACAAGCATATTCCTTAATCGCACTTGAAAACATGAGTCTATCCGAACGGAACAATTCTTTATTACCCATTGATTATTTACTATATGGTTATCCGTCAATCACTTTAGATCGATTGAACGCATTGCATATTCAGCAAGGCCGCAATATTTTATGCCCGGAAAACATCAGTGGAATGATGAAGGATGGAAAACTGGTTCGATTGTATTCCGAGCAGCATCAATTCTTAGGGTTGGGTGAAATTACAATAGAACAAACAATCACAGCGAAGCGATTGCTTTCAGACTCCTATTTACTGGAATACGCCACACAAAATTTCTCCGGGTAATATAAAAAACTTCCTATTTCGAACCGCTGCTATGATGCGAAGGATCGCGATTTAACGTGACGGCAAACAAATCATGAGCATCCGAACCAGTAATTTGGACTTCAATGAATTCACCTGGCAGCAGGTGTTCAGCTTTTTCCACATAAACCAATCCATCAATTTCCGGTGCATCCGCGCTACTCCGTGCAATCACTTGGCTCTCAGTTAATTCGTCAATCATGACCGTCATTGTATGACCTACTTTCGCAGCTAATCGTTGACGACTGATCTCTTCCTGTTGTTGCATGAAACGCACTCGACGATCTTGTTTAATTGCCTCGGGTATATGATCAGGCAATTGATTGGCAGCAGCACCTTCAACGGGAGAATACGTAAAACAACCGACGCGATCCAATTGCGCTTCCTGCAAAAAAGCTAAAAGATCTTCAAATTCCGCCTCGGTCTCACCCGGAAAACCGACAATGAAGGTGCTTCGCAATGTGATATCAGGGCATATTTCCCGCCATTGTTGAATTCGAGCCAAATTATTCTCAGCACTTGCGGGCCGTCTCATCGTTTTGAGAATGCGCGGATTTGCATGCTGAAACGGCACGTCAAGATAAGGTAATATTTTACCTTCGGCCATCAGCGGAATCACCTCATCCACATGTGGATATGGATAAACATAGTGTAGCCGCACCCACACTCCCAACGACCCCAAAGCTTGTGCAAGCTCGGTCAAGCGTGTTTTCACCGGTCTCCCCTGCCAAAAACCAGTACGGTATTTCACATCCACACCGTAAGCGCTGGTATCTTGCGATATGATCAACAACTCTTTAACACCAGCATTTACCAAGTGTTCGGCTTCCTGCAACACCTGATGAATCGGACGGCTAACCAAGTCACCGCGCATTGATGGGATAATACAAAACGTGCATCGATGATTACAGCCTTCGGAAATTTTCACATACGCATAATGTCTCGGTGTCAGACGGATTCCCTGCGGAGGTATCAAACTGATATAAGGATCATGGGGTTGTGGCAAATGCGCATGTATGGCGGACATGACTTCTGGCAACGCATGCGGCCCGGTAACCGCCAACACCTGTGGATGCACTTTTTTGACAACATCTCCATCTTCTTTTGCACCGAGACAACCTGTCACGATCACTTTGCCATTCTCTGCCAAAGCTTCGCCAATGGCATCTAGCGATTCTTCAACAGCGCTGTCAATAAACCCGCAAGTATTGACCACAACTAAATCGGCATCTTGGTATGATGCCGATATTTCATAGCCTTCAGCCCGTAACTGAGTCAAAATTTGCTCTGAGTCGACCAACGCCTTTGGACACCCCAGAGAGACAAAACCAATTTTTTGCGAAACCTGCTTAGCTGACGACATAAAATAATTATTTGAAGATGGTTATTGTGAAAACCTTAGATTGTATCTGAATACGGTTCCAAACAATTCTTTTCTGTTGACCAATAATGGAACAGTGGAAAACCGAATTACTATCGATCAGCGTCAGCAGATTCTTCCTGGCCGGAAGTCGTTAATCCTCAGTCCGGTGCAGCTCTACAAATACCAGAATTTGGCTTCAATTCGTCACACTCCTCTCGATACAAACTTGGCACACAACGCTGCGATCCATTTCCATATTTTCCCTCGCAGCACTTTGCATTGATATTTAGCAACCCGAACAGCAAGATGAATAACATATCATAAGAACTTTGTACGGTTAAAGTCATTTTCAGGTGCGGATGATGATGTAATAATAGGCGGATTCAAGTTTGAAGTGCAATTTTGAATAACACAGGTCCTGGGGGTTGGATGCGGTAGCATCTGAGCCTTTTTGACCAGCCAGTCGAAATTGCAAAGATGAACTACACACACCTAACCCGAGAAGAACGATACCAGATATACGCCTTGAAGAAAGCGGGACATTCACAAAGCGAGATCGCCACCGTCATCGACCGAAGCGTATCAACTATCAGCCGAGAGTTGGCTCGTAACTGCGGGGCGCGTGGCTATCGCCCCAAACAGGCGCATAACAAAGCAGTCGAGCGGAAAGCCATCAATGCGCGGGCGATAGACGATGCAACCTGGCAGTTTGCGCAAGAGAAACTCATGCTGCAATGGAGCCCAGACCAGATCAGCAACTATGCGGATATCAGTATTGAGACGGTGTACCAGAGGGTTTATGCCGACAAACGAGACGGTGGCATTCTTTGGAAGAATCTGCGCTGTCAGAAGCAGTGTCGGAAGCGTTATGGCAAGACAGATCGGCGCGGCATCATCCCCAACCGCCAATCCATTGAGCAACGTCCGGCTATCGTCGATGCTAGAAGTCGTATCGGCGACTGGGAAGCAGATACCATCATCGGCAAGAACCACCGGCAGGCCATCGTCAGCCTGGTCGAGCGAAAGACGGGGGCATACGATTACTTCCGACAACGGGCGGGAATTCGCCGGATTTGATGAGATCAGCAAACAACTGGATGCGGACTTCTATTTCGCCCACCCTTACGCTTCATGGAGCTATGATTATTTCTGGTGTATGACAAGTGAGGAGAAAGCGGTGTAGCCT
>NZ_CADEGP010000070.1 GCF_902826915.1 uncultured Nitrosomonas sp. | reverse complement strand
ACGCAGTTGCGGGACATTAAAACAGCCTGTATTTGGTGTGTTTGAGCGAGATGAGAGGGTATACACCGAAATAGTACCAGACTGTAAACGCTTGACCTTACAGGCGGTAATACTGGGTAAAGTATCAATTGAAAGCGTTATTTATAGTGATGGCTGGCGTGGTTATAATGGTTTGGTAGATGTAGGATACTCTAAGCATTTTCGTGTATCCCATGGTGATAATGAATTTGCTCGGGATGGGCATTGCCATATAAACGGTATCGAATCGTTTTGGAGTTTTACCAAGCGGCGGCTTGCAAAGTTTAACGGCGTGTCAGTTAACTTTGAGTTGCATTTAAAAGAATCTGAATGGCGTTGAAAAAAACAACCTAATGAACTTGCTAGTGCACTGTGGCAAATCATCAGATATATTAACTCTGCTAGTCTAGAGCCATAAGTAATATACTTAATTATTAGGTAAAATAGGTGATCTATGCTTGGATTATTTATACTAACTCAGACCTGATCAGATAGTTATTCGTTTTTTAGGCGTCTGTTAGTTTAGGTTTGAGATGAATTCTTTTTCGTCCGAATTAATGATTCTTCAGGTAATGCTTCCGATGGTGTTTATTCGCATTGATCCAGCCGCTTCTGCTGCTCGTATTATGTTGATCAATAGATTAGGAGCAATGGTTTTTCTGCCTACAGCCTGAGAGTAGAAATAAGTTGTTCTTGGTTACTAAAGCCATTGCTTTGTTGTTCAGAAAAATAGTAGGATTTTGCTGTGGCACAACCAGAAAATTGACAGCATCGATAACTCTCATATCTAAAGTGTAACCACCGACAAATGCTCCGGAATACTGGCCGTCCAGTTGAATTTCTGTTGAATTGCTGTTACCAGGATGGTGGAATTACTCAGTTCGCCATGTACGACATAAATTTTTTCGGGCATTTTCTGGAAGTGACCGAGCCAATTGAGTAAGTCAGCTTGATCGGCGTGTGCCGAGAGGCCTCCTATGGTATAGATGGCGGCTCTTACACGAACCTCCTGGCCAAAAATTTTAACTTGCTTGGCGCCATCCACAAGGCGCCTGCCTAGGGTTCTTGCAGCTTGGAACCCGGTAATCAATATGCTGCATTCAGGCCGACCCAGATTGTATTTCAGGTGGTGCTTGATACGTCCGGCATCACACATGCCACTGGCTGAAATGATGATGATACCGTGTTTCATGTGGTTAAGCTGCATCGATTCTTCAATATCGTGCACAAAATGAATTCGGGGTTTTTGTGCATTGCCGCTCATCCATTGCAATGCATTGGTGGATTCCTTGTCGAGTAAGGAAAGATGTTTTAGCGTGATTTCAGTGGCTGCACGTGCCATGGGCGAATCCACATAAATTTCCATTTCTCCGAGCTTACCTTGCCGATAGAGATCAACCAGCAGAAACAGAATATCCTGAGTACGTCCAACCGTGAATGCTGGGATGATGACGTTGCCGCCTTTATGAATCAGAGTATTGTTAACAGCATGTACTAATTCATCAAGGGTATCGGTCATGTTGCGATGCAGTCGGTTGCCATACGTGGATTCAATTAACAGGACATCGGTTTGTTGAATAATTGTAGGGTCCCGAACAACTGGATGACCGGGTTTTCCAAGATCGCCGGAAAATACAATTTTCTTGTGTCCAGCCTGTTGTTTTATCCAAACTTCGATGATGGAAGAGCCGAGAATATGTCCGGCATCGCGAAAGCAGCAACGTATTGCAGGGTGAGGGTTGATTTCGGTATTGTAATCGATGCAATGCAATTGCTTCAGTAGGGCTTCTGCTTGGGTAACCGTATAAAGTGGGGCGAGGTCTTGCGTAAATCGACTGTGGCGGCGCGATTTGTTGCGCCATTCTATTTCCTTTTCCTGAATGTAGGCGCTATCCTTGAGCATGACTTGGAGTAAATCCGCAGTTGCTGCAGTACAGTATACCGGGCCTCGAAAGCCCCATGCGCTCAGCCGTGGTAATAATCCGGAATGATCGATATGGGCATGAGTTAGCAATACAAAATCAATTGTTTTAGGATCGAATTTAAAGGCGGTGCGATTCTTTTTATCCGCCTCGCATCCACCCTGAAACATACCGCAATCAATCAGGAACTTTACGTTCCCAGTTTCAACGAGATAGCTGGAGCCGGTTACTTCACCGGCTGCGCCTAAAAAAGTCAGTTGCATGATAAGTTTTTATCAGTGAATTATAGTGAATCCAATATTTGCAGCGTACCATTGACCAGCAAATCCATTTCCTGTTCATTAATGATGTAAGGTGGCATGAAATAAATGGTTGTACCCAATGGGCGTAGCAGTAGTTGTTGTTTCAGCCCGGCCTGGAAGCACGTTGCAGCAAAATCCGCATCTTTTGTTTCAACTTCAAAAGCCCAAATCATGCCGCAATTGCGGAAGTTTGTGACTTTAGAATGAGCTGTGATCGGTGCCGCAATTTTATTCAGATACGCCGCTTTGATTTTGTTGGTATCAATGACCTGATCTTGTTCAAAAATATCCAGCGTGGCTAGCGCTGCGCGACAGGCTAACGCATTGCCGGTATGCGAATGTGAATGTAAAAATGCACGCGCTATTTTGTCATCATAAAAAGCCTGGAAAACCGTATCGGTAGCCATAACGACCGAGAGCGGCAGATAACCGCCGCTCAAACCTTTTGATAAACATAAGAAATCCGGAGTAATATCAGCCTGGTTGCAAGCAAATAGGGTTCCTGTTCGACCAAAACCGACCGCAATTTCATCGGCAATCAAGTGTATTTGGTATTGATTACATATTTCCCTGGCGCGTTGCAAATAAATCGGATGGTACATACCCATGCCGGTTGCGCCTTGTACCAGTGGCTCAAGAATGAGTGCGGCGATCTGCTCGTGGTTTTCCGCTACATGCTGCTCGAGCACGGCGGCAATGCGAATGGCGTAATCTTGCGCAGATTCGCCAGGTTCAGCGTAGCGCCAATCAGGGGTCGGGACATGCGCGCACTGGCGCAGCAATGGCGCATACATTTGCTTGAAAATGGCCACATCGGTAACCGATAGTGCGCCCAATGTTTCACCGTGATAATCATTTTGCAGACTGATAAACTGGCTTTTCTGCGGTTGTCCGCGCAAAAGCCAGTAGTGAAAGCTCATTTTCAATGCGATCTCAATTGCTGAAGCGCCGTCACTGGCGTAGAAACAATGTCCGAGTGAGCCGGGTGCCATGTTTTTCAGTCGCTCCGATAGCGTCACAACCGGCTCATGGGTAAAACCTGCCAGCATGACATGTTCTATTTTCTCGAGTTGATCACGAATTGCCGCATTGATATAAGAATTGCTGTGACCAAAGAGATTGACCCACCAGGAACTGATTGCGTCCAAATAGTGATTGCCGTCCGCATCATGAAGCCATGCGCCTTTTCCGCTGACCACTGGAACGAGCGGACAAGTTTCGTGTTGCTTCATTTGCGTGCATGGATGCCATACGGTGTCAAGGCTTCGCTGTTGCAGAGATGATGTGGCTACGAGCGTGCTGTGATTAATTTTTGTCATGTGTATTTGTTAACTGGAACACGTGAATCCTAGAAGATTGTGCTGCCAATTATCGACAGTCGTAAATGACAATTGTAGACTAAGAGCCGCTGTTTTTCTGTATTTTTGACCTTGTGCTGGATCCTTGGTACATTCAGGCTTTCCAATAAAATTCGACGCTTCTCGCAGCTATGGGTCCAGAAATCAATACATATTTATCCAATTTGTTGCCCGGCAACGACCCGCAACGTGAGTTGCTGCACAATGAAGTGCATGCCCGTCCGAGTCAGCGTATCCAGTTGCCCGCATTGGTGATCAACGTTGTTGTAATCAATGCGGGCATTACGCGCGAACAAGAATGCGAGCATTTGCGCCGTCTTCCTGGACAACAGGCTTTGATGCCTGAACAATTGCAAAACAATTTTTTACAGTTGTATCTGCAGGATTATGTTGTGAGATGGGAGCGCCACTCGGAGTTTACACGCTATTCATTATTGCAGCACTTGCCTGAAACTGTGCAATTAGGTGCAGCAGATCCCGAGTTACTGTTTTATATTGCGTTACCGCAAGGATGGTTGGCCGGAATTCCTGGAAGAACCTTTGCGGCTATCGAGTTGGCGATGATGGAGGGTGAAATAAGTCAAGCGGAAAAAACGCTTGAGCAAGCACGCAACTGGTTTGGCGATAATCGTGTGGTAGCGTCACTGATGGGAAGAGATGGACACTCGCTTGCAGTCACGGATTTTATGTTGCGTTCAAGCGGTTTTGAACGCATGTTGGTGATTATGTCGGCAGATGTATCCGAGACACGCGCTGGGCGTGTTGCGCAGCGTCTGCTGGAAATTGAAACGTATCGGTTAATGGCGTTGAAAGGATTGCCGTTTGCCAAGCGACTTATTCCTGAATTAACACTTGCTGAGCAGCAATTATCTGATATCACGGCGCAGCTTGAAAATAAAGTAAGCTCTGATCAGGAATTGCTCGATACATTGATCTATTTAGCTGCGCGCATTGAGCGCGCTACGGTTGAGCATGGCTATCGTTTTGCAGCGACACAAGCTTATAACAAGCTGGTGGCACAGCGTATTAGAGAACTTAGAGAGCAGGCTATACCCAGCACGCCAACCATTGGGGAATTCATGCAGCGGCGACTTTCTCCGGCGATAGCAACTGTGGATGCGACCGCACAACGCATGAGCTATCTTTCCGCGCGTGTATCACGAGCCAGCGCTTTGTTGCGCACGCGCGTTGATATCCAGACAGAAACCCAGAATCAACAGTTATTGGAAAAACTTACCCGTGGTCAGGAATTACAATTGCGCTTACAAAGCACAGTGGAAGGGCTATCGATCGCGGCGATTTCATATTATGTCATCAGTTTGCTGTTGTATCTGGCTAAGGCAGGCAAAGCGGCTAATTTACCGATACAGCCTGAGCTCGTGACCGGATTGATGATTCCTGTCGTCGTGTGGCTGGTCTGGCGCACCACACGACGCATTCATGATAAGTTTTTTAAGTTACCTTAACCATTTTCGTTTTTCATACTGTTATTGCAAGAAGCGGTCAAATGGCTGCAATGGTTTTGCTCTTCCCTCAGCGCCGACAGCCGGAATGAACAGAAACTGATCGGCTGCAAGCGCCGTATTCATGGGGCTGGACTTGGTGATTGATGAGTTGTCTCCAACATGACCGTGCGGTACCCGTATTTCCGGATGGTCAAAGGGCGCTCTCTCATAGCGCACGCGATCATCCGTCAAACTTTTTAGAAAATTGAGCAGATCTTTGCGTTTTTGCGGTGTGAGTCGTAAATCAACCAGCGCGAAAATTTTGGCAAACTCTTTCGGTGGTGTTGCAAAATTACCGCCTCGTGTATAAAACTCCAATACTTCATCCAATGTTGCCATGCCACCGTTATGCATGTAAGGGCCGGTCAAATCAATGTTCCTTAGACTGGGGATTTTGTATGAGCCTTTGGCTGCGCTCAAGAATCGCTTTCTATTAGGTTTGCCCAATTCTGCCAATGCGGCATTAGTCGTTGGTACAAATATGCCCGCCGGATTAAAACAGTTGATAGTATTTTGTTTTTGTCTTTGAATCCCATCCACGCGTGTGAAAAGTAAAGCGTGTGGATTGTCACTTTCGACAGCAATTGACGTATCCAGATCACAAGGCCTTACGTCTGCAACATAGGGATCTACGACTCCGGATGCGTTGCCTGCCAGAAGCTGTAAGTATTGATCAGAGAATGAAAATGGATTGCCGAAGGGGTCAGTTCCACCCAAACCAATATCATTTCTTACTGGAGTGACACCAGTGCCGGAAAAACCAGTATCTTGAAACATCATGCCACCGGTTAAAGATAAACTGGTCACTACAGTTGTCGTGCTGACGCGGAAAGCAGGATTGCCGAAAGCATGCGGGTTTGATTTTTGCAAAATGCCATTGGTTACCACAGCTGATGATGTGAAGTTAGGGCCAATATGGCACAGCGCGCAGTGCGAATCACGGAAAATATCCATTCCACGCTGTGCCGATGCATTTAAATCGATGGGCATGCCATGCGCATCCACAGCGCTGCGATCAAAGGGGGAATCATCGGATATCAAGGTCGATTGATACATTTGGATCGCAAGCGCAAAGAACATGGCAAAATTAGCTTCTACCTGGCTATAAGGTATACCATGCGTTGCAGAGCTAGGCGGCGGAGCGCCAAATTGGCCAGTAGGGTTATAATCCCAATATTTGGGATTGAATGCTTCCATGATCAATTGGTAGTAGTTTGTATTTAACCCTTTCTGCAAATTATTGGGTGTGCTGTGCGCCAATCCACCCAGTACACTATCATTCCAGTGCACACGCTGATGTTCGAGTGGCTTACGCTCTAATAGTTTACGACCCAGATCAGCAAAGGTGCGTCCATGACAACTCATTTCGAAGTCATCCAAGGGAGGGGAGACAGCTAGGGAAGCCAGCGCGGAGTTGGTGAGCCTCAAACGCTCTTTGGCAACAGTGCCATCACCATTTCTAACCCAGACGCCGGCGTCGGGATCACGATCTCCCCAGGGACTGCTGCCGTTAAAAATATTGTTGGCGCGACCGTCCCAGAAGTTACGAAAATTGAAAACGGCATTAATGACGGTGGGTGTATTTCGTGGCTCAACCTTACGGGTACCTTTTGCGCCGACATGAAAAACTGGATCGGAACTGCGATTACATTGATCATTTGTCGCTGCAATCGATTTGGCATCTCGGTATTCGCCGCCAAAAGTTCCCGAGGAAGAAACCACATCATCGTTGTTATGGATAGGGGTGCCGGTGGGGTTAAGCGGATTATCGGTTTGGAAAAAAGGAAAGTCGCTTCTTTTCAGGATTGCATTGGGCCCACGCAGGGTTCCATCGCTTGCAAGTTCAAATTCCCGCGGCAAATCACTATTTCTACCAATCGGCGCTATTTGATTTTTAGTGCGTCGATCTGCGCCTGCATGAAAATGGCAGCTGGCGCACGCGATACCATCGCTTCCGACATTAATATCCCAGAATAAGGCTTTGCCAAGTATTAATGCTTTATTTTTGTTGATGATGATAGGGTCAGCGCCACCCACTAAGCCGGGCACATTGGGAACCGGCGCTCCTTTTAAAGTCATGGGAATAGGGCCGAAACCGTCAGCCTGAACGAGTGAACCCGTAAAAAAAGTGAGAAAACCTATCTTGATGAGTGTGCTTATAATTTTTTTTATATTATTTAGCATGATCGCATTCCTTTGCTAGGCATGTACATCAAGGAACTTCAGGGCGCTTGTGCGTTTCATTGAGTACGTGCTGACAACTTATTGATTAAGCATAATTCACATCAATCTTGCGTGAATTATTTTGTGCCCAGGTAAAATTTATTCTTCCCGGTAAAAACGGAGCGATTCGGTAAAGCGCTCCGTTTTTGCTATGGCTTCACTACTATTTATTTAAGCTGGAACACTATTATCCAATGTTTTTTCCCGGCTTTTCAGGCGCCAGGCAACGAGACCCAAGCCTGCCAGCAACATAGCGTAAGTTTCTGGTTCAGGTATTGGACTAACAGTCGAGTCAACAGTCAAACCAAATGCCCCGCCTGCAGTGGCATTGTTAGTGCCGCCGATGTACATCGCATACCAGCCTGGTGCTAAATCATCGAATACAAGCGATGCAGAATTAGCTCCAGTGCTGCCACCGACGCCGTTTTCAAAAGTACTTGTCAAGCTCACGTCGTTTGCGCCCGTGAGAATGGTTTCGCCCCATCCGGTTCCAGCGGTATGCGAAGGGCCGGAAACCGCATAACCTAGAGTTTCGAGCGCGTTGCCTCCGTTGCCGTTAGCCATCCATAACGTACCTGCATCGCCCATGGCTCCAGTTGCATTAAAGGTATGCGGTGTGCCAAATCCTGCCGAACTGAGTTCGCTGCCAAAACCGGTGGTTCCACCATCGAATTCAGCACCGCCAGTAGCCCAAACCGTAACGCCGGGAGCAAAACCGGAATCTCCGGTAACAGTTATGGTAACATCGGACTGGCTGTTGTTCTGAAAGGTATACCAATCTCCGGTATGCGCCCAGGCAGAATTATTCAAGAGTGGATTATCTGAATAGGCACTTTGCAGACCGGTCTCAGTGGCGGAAATACTACCGCCCGAGTTAAGTACATTAGTACCGCTGTTCCAAGCTTTAAATCCTACGGCATCAGCAGCATGTACATTGGTATTCAGCGCGGCGATAGAAATGATCGCTGCTGAAACAAACATACTTGTTTTTTTAACATGTTGTTTTTTCATCTGGAATCTCCAATAATAATTGAGTATTTGAATCGGTTGCACTACTAATCTACATACACCGCCAGCTATGTGTTGAATTAGAGAACAATAGCTTCCGGCATTTGATTGACGAATGATGGTCTGAAGTCGATAGATTTTATACTGTTCGATCCAGTGACTCCCATCACTCACGGGAGGCAACCCAGCCGTCTCATTTGGGGAGATCTGTAGGCTTTCCGAACTTGCCTTGCGGCAAGGGTGGCTATATCTATTGCTTATTAATTTTATTGTATATTGATGAAATTACAATGTGACAAATTGTCGCTGTGGCAAATTGTCGCACCTTGAATTGACAGGGTATTACCAGTGAGAACTTGCTGGAATTGTCTGAATATCATCTTTAGTTCAAAGCAGACATGCTAAAATTTCGGCTTCAAAGAAATTTAAAACATCATGAACTTACCAGTTATTACAGCGTTGTCCCCACTGGATGGCCGCTACCATAAAAAAGTTGAAGCTTTGCGATCCTATTTCAGCGAATTTGCTTTGATTCGTTTTCGTGTGCATGTTGAAATTGCATGGATTAAAGCATTGAGCAGCGAGGCTGGGATTGTCGAAGTGCCTATTTTCTCAGACCAAACTAACCGTGAGCTGGATGATTTAGTGGAAAATTTTTCGCTGGCAGATGGCGAGGCGATTAAAACTATTGAGGCGACGACCAATCATGATGTAAAAGCGATCGAGTATTGGTTAAAGCAGAAGCTGGCCAACAATGTTGAGGTGGCCAGAGTCAGTGAATTCATTCATTTTGCTTGCACTTCTGAGGATATTAATAACTTGTCACATGGCTTGATGCTCAAAACCAGTTTGCAGCATGTTATGTTGCCCGCGCTCGGTAGGGTTATTGATCGGTTAATCGAGTTGGCACATCAATTCGCCGATATTCCAATGTTGGCCCGTACTCACGGACAACCCGCTACGCCGACAACATTGGGTAAAGAAATTGCCAATGCGGTTTATCGCCTGCAACGTGGAAGAAAGCAACTTGAATCTGTCGCAATTCTAGGAAAGATTAACGGCGCGGTAGGTAATTACAATGCGCATTTATCCGCTTATCCGGATTTGGATTGGGAAAAATTTGCGCAATTGTTTGTTGAAAGGCTAGGGCTGGAATTTAATCCCTACACGACCCAGATTGAGCCCCATGACACGATGGCAGAATTGTTTGATGCGTATGCAAGGATTAATACAATCTTGCTGGATTTGAATCGCGATATTTGGGGATATATTTCGCTGGGTTATTTTAAACAAAAAACCAAAGCAGATGAAATCGGATCTTCGACGATGCCGCATAAAGTCAACCCGATCGATTTTGAGAATTCGGAGGGTAATCTGGGCATTGCTAATGCGCTATTGCATCACTTGAGCGAAAAATTGCCGATATCGCGCTGGCAAAGGGACTTAACCGATTCCACAGTACTCCGCAATATGGGCGTAGCATTAGGGCATACCTTGTTAGCTTATGATTCTTGTATCAAAGGATTAAATAAACTGGAAGTTAATACATCTGGGATAATGGTTGATCTGAATAATACCTGGGAGGTTCTGGCGGAGCCGATTCAAACTGTAATGCGACGTTATGGTGTGGCTAATCCTTATGAGCAATTGAAAGCTTTAACACGGGGTAAGAATGGAATTACTCAGGAAACATTGCATCAGTTTATTAACGCCTTGAGTATTCCAGAAGCCGAGAAAGCGCGTTTGTTGACATTAACTCCCCAGAATTATATCGGTAAGGCAAATATTTTGGCCTTAAGGATAAAGAATTAATTCTTTATTCGAATAGAAGTTTGAAGCAAACTGGTGAATTTTTTCTGGCGAGTTTGCTGGCAGTGTAAAAAATTCCGTTTAAGGCTTGAAATTTCATTGTGTAATCCCAATATCGCCTTCACACTCATTTGGAGGTAAGATGCAAAATCCAGAAAATACACACAACACAGAAAGTAATCAAGCTGATGCGGCTGATATAAAAGAAGAAATAAATGTTCCTGGAATAACCAGCGATGCAACCATACAAACTGGTGAAATTAAAGATCCACAACCCAGTCTCGAACAGTTGTTGAAAGAAGCCGAGATCAAATCGGCCGAGCATCATGATGCTTGGATGCGTGCAAAAGCGGAAACGGAAAATATTCGCAAGCGTTCACAAAGTGATATCACAAATGCACATAAATATGCCATCGAGAATTTTTCTACAGAATTGTTGAGCGTAATGGATAGCCTGGAAGCCGCGCTGACAGTTGAAAATGCTAGTGTAGAGAATTTCAAGAATGGTATTGAATTAACCCAAAAACAGCTGATAAGTGTGTTTGAAAAATTCAACATTAAGGTGATTGATCCGACTGGAGAAAAGTTCGATCCCCATCAGCACCAGGCAATGTGTATCGTTGATTCGGATTCGGCTCCCAATACGGTCGTCCAAGTCATGCAGAAAGGCTACAAATTGCATGATCGTATTATCCGTCCTGCACTTGTTTCGGTTTCGAAAGCGCAAGGTTCTTGAATTTTTATCAGGCATCTCCATTTCTAAATCAATGGACAGACAGAACAATCTCTTTAAAAGGATCTAAAATATGGCAAAAATTATCGGTATCGATTTAGGTACTACTAACTCTTGTGTATCCGTAATGGAAAATGGCAAGCCTAAAGTTATAGAGAACTCGGAAGGCACGCGGACAACGCCTTCTATTGTTGCCTATACTGAAGAAAATGAAGTGCTTGTTGGTGCTTCAGCTAAACGTCAGGCGATTACCAATCCAAAAAATACTTTATTTGCGGTTAAGAGGCTTATTGGGCGACGTTTTGATGAAGATATGGTTCAGCGGGATATCAAAATGGTGCCATATAGCATTGTCAAAGCCGAAAACAATGATGCATGGGTGGAAGTGCGTGGTAAAAAGATTGCGCCTCCAGAGGTGTCCGCGCAAGTGTTGATGAAAATGAAAAAAACTGCCGAAGATTATCTGGGTGAAGAGGTGACCGAGGCGGTGATCACAGTGCCTGCATATTTTAATGATTCACAGCGTCAGGCAACGAAAGATGCGGGAAGAATTGCCGGTTTGGAAGTAAAGAGAATTATTAATGAGCCAACAGCTGCGGCATTGGCATTTGGTTTGGATAAGAAGGAAGGTGATCGGAAGATCGCAGTATATGACTTGGGTGGCGGTACTTTTGATATTTCCATTATTGAAATTGCCGAAGTTGAAGGCGAACATCAGTTTGAAGTGCTGGCAACCAATGGTGATACATTCCTGGGTGGTGAAGATTTTGACATGCTTGTGATTGAATATCTGGTGGATGAATTCAAGAAAGAAAGTGGTATTGATCTGAAGAAAGATATGCTGGCATTGCAACGTTTGAAAGATGCTGCAGAGAAAACCAAAATCGAATTGTCATCCAGCCAGCAAACCGAAGTCAATTTACCCTATATTACTGCCGACGCCTCGGGGCCGAAACATCTGGCCGTTAAGATAACCCGTGCCAAATTGGAAAGCTTGGTGGAAGACTTGATAGAACGTACCGTTGGGCCTTGTCGCACGGCGATTAAAGACGCTGGCCTGACTGCTTCCGATATCGACGATGTGATCTTGGTTGGTGGACAAACGCGGATGCCAAAAGTGCAAGATAAGGTCAAGGAGATATTTGGCAAGGAACCGCGCAAGGATGTTAATCCTGATGAAGCGGTAGCTGTGGGTGCGGCTATTCAAGGTGGTGTGTTGAAAGGGGATGTGAAGGATGTTTTGTTGCTCGATGTGACACCTTTATCGCTGGGTATCGAAACATTGGGTGGTGTAATGACCAAGTTGATTCAGAAGAACACAACTATTCCAACTAAGGCGCAGCAGGTATTCTCCACTGCGGAAGATAATCAGACCGCGGTGACGATTCATGTGTTACAGGGTGAACGTGAGATGGCTTCTGGCAATAAAAGCTTGGGTCAATTTAATTTGAGTGATATTCCATCATCGCCACGAGGTATGCCGCAGATTGAAGTGACGTTTGATATTGATGCCAATGGTATTTTGCACGTTTCTGCTAAAGATAAGGCGACCGGTAAAGAAAACAAGATTAAAATTCAGGCAAGTTCTGGATTATCGGATGAAGAAATTGATCGGATGGTAAAAGATGCAGAAGCGCATGCTGAAGAAGATCACAAAGCATTAGAGTTGATTTCCAGCCGTAATCAGTGTGATGCGATGATCCATTCTGTTAAAAAATCCTTGAAAGAGTATGGTGATCAGTTAAGTAGTGATGAGAAAGCCAAAATTGAGACCGCACTGAAAGATGCTGAAGATGTGCTCAAGACTGATAATAAAGACGAAATTGATGCGAAAACCCAGGCTTTGACCGAAGCAGCGCATAAATTGGCTGAGAAGATGTATCAACAAAAAGATCAGCAGGATTCACAAGCACAGCCTGGATCAGAATCTTCCTCTAGCTCTAGCCATAGCGAAAAGCCTGTCGAAGGCGAAGTGGTCGACGCAGAATTTGAAGAAGTTAAGAACAAGAAATAATTCTTGTTAATACGTACTGGGCGCAGAAGCGCATGATGAGAATTTTGAATCTCTTCTGCGTGTTCTGCGCTTTAGTATTTGATGCGAAATTAGAAACATCGTATAAACTCAAACTCCACGAAATTAATTACAGCGGCAGGAAATCAATATGAGTAAGCGCGATTACTATCATGTTCTCGGTGTCAGTCGGGATGCCGACGAAAATACAATAAAAAAAGCTTATCGTAAGCTGGCAATGAAATATCATCCCGATCGGAATGCAGGCGATGTTAAATCGGAAGAAATGTTTAAAGAAGCCAAGGAAGCTTATGAAATATTGACCGACTCGAGTAAACGTGCGGCTTATGATCAATTTGGTCATGCAGGTGTTGATACGAATGCGGCTGGTGGAGGCGGTGCACAAGGTTTCGGTGATGCATTCAGTGATATTTTCGGGGATATTTTTGGTGGCCGTAGCGCACGCTCAAATATGCATCGTGGTTCCGATTTGCGCTATAACCTGGAAATTACTTTGGAGCAGGCTGCACACGGGACTGAAACGAAAATTCGCATTCCGACCATGGAAAATTGTGATATTTGTCATGGCAGTGGATCCAAGCCAGGAAGCTCGCCTAAAACCTGTTCTACTTGTAATGGTCATGGACAGGTAAGAATGCAACAGGGGTTTTTTTCTATTCAGCAAACTTGCCCTAAATGTCATGGCAGCGGAAAAGTAATAGCGAATCCTTGCGCATCTTGTCATGGGGTAGGACGAATTAAACAACAGAAAACACTCAATGTAAAAATCCCGTTGGGTGTCGATGATGGTGATCGCATCCGTATTTCTGGGGAAGGGGAAGCTGGTGTGAATGGCGGTCCATCGGGTGATCTCTATGTCGTGGTTCACCTATCGGCGCATTCGGTTTTTCGTCGTGATGGGGATAATTTGCACTGTGAAATACCAATCAGTTATACAGTGGCCGCATTAGGAGGAGAAATTGAAGTGCCTACACTTGATGGGCACGCTAAGATTAAGGTGCCGGAAGAGACTCAGACGGGTAAAATTTTTCGTTTGCGCGGTAAAGGGATAAAAGGTGTGCGTAGCCATGATAAAGGGGATTTACTTTGTCATGTTGCCGTAGAAACTCCGGTTAAGTTGACCGCGCGTCAAAAAGAATTATTGGAAGAGCTGGAATCAATCAGTCTAAGAGATGGGCCTCGCCACAGTCCTCGCGCTAAATCATGGATGGATAAAGCGCGAGAATTTTTCTCGGAATAACAAGGGTGATTTAATGATTGAGATCCGCTACGTGTGAATATTCCGATAAATTGATTGATTCTTCTGTAGCTTGGTTTACTGCGCGCATCTGTAATAGTGTTGATTTTCTATCATATTGTCTGGGGTTTTTTTACTGATGAAATATGATTTGTAAAGAATAGAGATAAATGACTTTAAGAACTTTGCACGGTTAGAGTCATTTTCAGGTGCGGATGATGATATAATAATGTTTAGAATCATATTGTTAAGTTAATTGATATGAGTTTTTCAGAGTTTGATGTCACCCGC
>NZ_CADEGP010000069.1 GCF_902826915.1 uncultured Nitrosomonas sp. | reverse complement strand
AGATTTCCACTTAAAATATGGGAAAAACTGTCCAATCAAGTGTGACCACCTCTGGTTATCCGGTTGGTCGCTGGAAAGCTCGAAGCCTGATGCGGGAAGCCGGCGTGCAGTTCAAACATCGGAAGAAATACAAAGTGACAACCAACAGTAATCACAAACAACCGGTGTTCGAGAACAAGCTGAATCGACAATTTGATGTTGAAGCCCCGAAACAAGTCTACATTGGCGACATAACCTACATTTGGATCCAGGAAGGCTAGCTGTATCTGGCTGTCGTCATTGATTTGTTTTCCAAGAAGGTCGTTGGTTGGAGCATGAATTCAAGAATGAAAGCGAGACTGGTGTGTGATGCATGGAGAATGGCTATCTGGCAACATCAGCCACAAGCAAGACTGATAGTACAGTAGGACTCACGGATCGCATATGCCAGTAAAGAATACCGGCGGCTTCTGAAAATACATGGCTTTATGGGTAGCATGAGCCGTATTGGTGATTGTTTCGACAATGCTGTGGCTGAAAGCTTTTTCCGCAGCCTCAAACAGGAGCGAATCCACTGGCGGCATTACCAAACCCGCTATGCAGCACAGCAAGATGTGCTGCACTATATTTCCATGTTTTATAACAGCCATCGATTGCATTCAGTCTTGGAATACAAAAGTCCGAATCAATATGAGCTAGAAACAAAAATGTTGAAAAAAGTCGCTTAACTGGGTTGTACGGTTTTACTTGACCAGGTCAACTGCGGGTACAAATATACTACACACCCAGAATTGCAATTATCAAAGCGGGTTAAATTCCCTGAATCTTGTTGAGATCAAAATCCCATTTAGTCGGATCTTCGATACTCTGAATGGCATCAGTCTCTTTTGATAAATCTATAATTTCCGAATGAATATGTGCGTTGATTCGGGTAGAAAAGAAAATTTTTACGATAGGCGTAGTTAGTTTTTTTGTAGACTGCTCGATCACCACGCCCAGTCGCTCGGATTTGAGTTTTAACAAGGTCCCGGATGGATAAATACCTATTGTTTTTACAAAGGCCTGAAAAACAGTTTCATCAAAATGCCCGTCTTTCCAAGAAGCCATTTTGCGTATCGATTCAGCCGGGGACCAAGCTGATTTGTAGCAACGATCTGAAGAGATTGCATCATATACATCGCAAACAGCACCCATCCGCGCAAACAACGATAGTGCATCACCGGACAATTCTTCCGGATAGCCTTTTCCATCTACTCGCTCGTGATGGTGCAAACAAACATCCAAAGCTGATTCATCGACCTGGTAACAGGATTTCAGAATTTCCCAGCCGCGTTTCGGGTGGCTCTTCATAATGACAAACTCTTCATCCGTCAATTTTCCGGGTTTGTTGAGCACTTCATTCGGAATCACCATTTTTCCTATATCATGCAACAATCCAGCAGTACCTGCTTGTTTAATTTGCACCGCGTTTAAACCCAACATCCTTCCCAACGCTACCATCAGCATGCAAACCGCAACCGAATGCAGGTAGGTATATTCGTTGGCATTTTTCAATCGAATCAATGTAAGTAATGCATTTGGATTTCGCTCCATTGATTGATTGATCTCATCCACTAATGATTCCGCTTCTTCAATTTCTAAAGCCTTACCCATTCGAACATCGCCAAACATCGCAGCAACCGCTTCTTTAGCCTTATGTTGAATTATTTTGGCGGCATGCAGCTCTTCCTCGATCGAAACCCGTGCGACCGGTTTCTTAGTTGGTTGTGACGGTTGATCCAAAATCACAGGCTCAGGATTTTCCACCTGGATAATTTTGGCAACATCAAGGCCTTTAGTGGTATCAATCCATATTTCATCCAGATTGCAGTTCACAAGCTTATCCAGGTCTTTTTGCTGATCCAGCTTAAATGATTTTCTCCAGAACGGGTGTTCCATCCAATTGCCACCAATTGCATGAATATACATTCCCAACCGCACTTCACTGACTTGCACTTTTTTTATCATCAGGCACAATCTAAAAAATAAATTTAATATATTGGGTTATGCGTTCGATCCGTCAACACTAATATAATCACTTAGCAGTTCTTTGATACCAATCGACAATATTTTCATTATGTTACTTAAATACCAATTGACTCGGTCTTCAGGTAAAAGCCGCTAATCTACAATAAGAAAACACATTGTGCACTTCCTCGTGAAAAATCAAAAATAGGAATAAGAGGGTTTTTAGAGCTTGAATTAAGTTTAAGTATAAAGCACACCTGCTGTTCACACACCCACGAGATCAAGAAATACTTAAAAATAAGTTGGATCAGCCCTCCTGCCAAAGCCGTTGGAAGCATAATTTCCGCCACGCTACAAAACTTTTCGTTGAATTAAACTAGACGAAGCAAAAACGTGGCTTAGAAACCCTGACACATCTAAACAGGAGGAAACATAAAATGAACTCAATCGAAACAATCACAGCATTCTTTGGATGGTGCACTGTTATCAACTACGGGATATTGATTTTTATAACCATTTTCATAGTACTCATGCGTGGTTGAGTGTCAAAAATCCATAGCAAGATGTTCGTGCTGAGCGAGGAAGACTTATCGCGTGCATATTTTCAATATCTGGCGCAATACAAGATAGCTATTTTTATATTTAATTTCGTGCCTTACGTAGCCTTGAAGATATTAGGATAAAGAGCTCTTTTATATCTATGGCACTGATGCAGTGAATCGCACTTGGCTCATAGTTACTCCAAGCAATCCGCTGCTTTTCTTAAAGTACGCCGCGCATAATACGCAAAAGCCACGCTACTGCGTTGTCCGCGCAGGATCCAATCGCGCGCTTCCCGCCCTAAATCGGGATCAATCGGCTGAATCTTACCGGCGCATGCTGCCAGCAGGTGCATGCGCGCCGCCCGTTCAAAAGCAAGCGCCAGTATGCACGCTTCTTCAATACTTGTACTGGCAATCAATAGGCCGTGGTGCGCTAACAATAAGGCATGTCTGTCACCAATTGCTTTGGCAATCAGTTCGCCCTCATCATTGCCCACTGGAACGCCCGGCCACTTAGGCAGAAAAGCTACATCATCGTAGAGCACGCAATTATCCATGTGCGAGATTTCCAGTGGCACTTCCAGCATGCTCAGTGCAGCGGTATGTATGGCATGCGTATGAATAATGCACTGCACATCAGACCGAGCGCGATACAACCAGGAATGAAAGCGATTGGCCGGATTGGCCATGCCGTCGCCTTCCAATACTTCCAGATCTTCATTGACGAGCAATAAATTGCTGACGCAAATTTCGTCAAAACCGAATCCCAATCGTTGCGTCAAATAAGTACCCGGTTGTTCGCCGCGCGCGGTAATTTGTCCGGCCAATCCTGAATCATGCCCGTTATCAAACAAAATTCTGCAACTCAGCGCCAACTTTTGCGCTTGCGTATAAGTTGCGCCTTGCAAATGTTGACCCATTTGCATCAACGATTGTTTGATCAATTGTTCTTTGCCTAAATTGAAGGTGTCATTGCTCATATTCTCTCACTTGATCCTCAAAATTCACCGGTGCTTGAAGTAAGCCGTTCAATTTCTCGTCGATCGCGCTTGGTTGGGCGTCCTTTGGCAAAAAAAGGCTGAGGCTGGGCTCTTAGCCGTGCTGCTAACAACGCCCGTTGCTCCCGGCTTTCATCGGTTTCACGATAAAGCTGCTGCGCTTGTGGCGCAGACCCTCTTTTATTCGATAATCCCAATACTTCAATCGTATACTGATAATTATTAATACGAATTTCTATTTTATCCCCTATTGCAATCGTTTTGGCAGGCTTGATTCGTTGATCGTTAATCATGACCCGGCCACGATCAATCGCTGCAGCTGCTAATGCGCGTGTTTTGAAAAACCGCGTCGCAAACAACCATTTATCTATACGATATTTTTCATTATTATCAGTGGATTGCATATCAGCATCAATCTGCAAGATTGGTATCTATCTGGATTTTGTTTTGCAGCGTTTTATGAACCGGGCATTTATTGGCAATTTCCAATAATCGAGCACGTTGCTGATCGCTCAGATCGCCTGTCAGTCGAATGTTTCGTGTTAAGACGTCAATTTGCGTCTTTTGTTTTTCACAATCAGCGCAATCTTCAGCATGAATCCGATCATGCCGCAACTCAACCTGAATGTCCTGCAAGTCAATTTGCTTGTGATTTGCGTACATACGCAAGGTCATTGAAGTACAACTACCCAGCGCAGCAAGTAATAATTCATAAGGATTAAATCCAAGATCAGAACCTCCAAGCGCGATGGGTTCATCGCTGATCAAGCCATGATGCTGCGTCAAGATCTCACGCGTGAATTTTTTATCGCGCTCGCGCACTATCACAACACCCTGTTTGATCGATGGTCTTGCAGTTTCCTCTTGCTTTACTGATAGTTCATCTGTTTCTAGGTAACAACTGGCCCAGGCAGATAATACCTCCGCAACATACTGGGAGTCTTGTGGGTTAGATAACATATGATCTGCATCACCCAACGATACAAAGCTTTTGGGATGTTTGGCCGCGGTGAATATGCGTGCTGCTTCGTCTATCGACACCGTGTCATCCAGCGGTGCATGCAAGATCAGTAACGCCTTTCTTAATTCACCAATATGCGCCACGGAATTATATTTTTCCAAATCATCAATGAATTGACGACGAATATTAAAACTTCTTCCACCCAACTCAACCTGTACCGATTGCTGATCCTGCAATTTATGATACGAATCTGCAAACAAGTTCTTGACATGCGATGCGGTTGCCGGCGCACCGATAGTAACCACCGCTTTTACCGATGACAACTCGTGTGCTGCCGCTAATACGGCAGCACCACCCAGACTATGTCCGATTAACAATGAAGGCGCAGCATACTGCTGATCGAGATATTGCGCTGCGGCTAATAAATCCTGAATATTGGACGAAAAATTGGTATGTGAGAAATCACCTGTACTAGTACCCAATCCAGTAAAATCAAACCGCAATACTGCGATGCCCCGACTAGCTAGTGCGAGAGCAATTCGTACCGCCGCCGGATTATCTTTGGAGCAGGTAAAACAATGGGCAAATAGCGCGTATGCTTTAATAGCGCCGGTTGGCATCTCCAATAAACCCGTTAATGATTCACCTTGCGAATTCTCAAATACTGCTTCAGTACGCGGCATGGACTATCGACCTCTTCACAGCAAATTACACAAAACCTAGATTAGCTATGCCTGAATAGTACCAAAAATGACTGATTAAAACTCGCTCATTCGCATGAATAGAAAAAGTACCGTGATAAATCCGAAATACCTGTCATGCAAATTTTAATTCCTGCGCAGCGGATAATGCAGAATCTTGCTTCTCGTTTCTCAATACTTCATCCAGACGAAATGGATTAAAGTATTGTAGCTGCATCACAGGATCATCCTGTAATTTATCAATCGCAGCTTTTGCGGCCACAACTGTCTCGAAATTCGCAGTCACGCACGATAGGATTTGTTGTAAAACTGCAAGATCCGTAACGACACCAAATTTATCGACAGAATGATATTTTGCAACTTCGACTCGATTATCGAATAGCTTTGCCGCGCTCCCCCAAACAGGATTATCGTGATCGACACTGATCAAGGTTTTAATGCCCCAAACGATCATTGTTCCAAAAGTTTTTCCAACCTTCATTTGAGCCAAAATAAATTCAATCACAACGGCTTTGTTCTCAGCCGTGAAGGTATCGCCTAACAAATGATTGATAATTTTTGTGACATTATGAATGTGATAGTGCAAAGCTGCTTCACCCCAATTGGAATCAGAAGTAGGAATCGAGAATAAGACATTGATGAATTCTGAAACTAATTCTGTCTGGGATGATCCGGACGATATTTTATTAAAAATATATTCGATCACTAAGGCCTTATTCCTGCTTGATATTCGATCGCCGAACAAATCCTCTGTCAAAGCACCGGCAAAATCAATAGGAGCAAGATTAACATCATATTGTTTGTCAAAAAACAGAACGCTTCTCGCCAATGATTGCGCCAAATTTTCCAATGCTTGACCATGTTTCAGCTGCGCAACGAAATAATTGAGATTACTCGCGCCTGGAGGTGCATTGAACATCGCCAAAATGAGTTGAAGAATTGAAGTTTGTTGTTTAATGGTCAATGGCATAACCTGATATTCCCGTATGGATAGAGCAAATTTATTCTTAAAAGAAAAATAATGTAATGAGCATCGCCTTTAGAATCAATGTTTCTTTTTCCTTCAGGCAGTTGCAGAACGTCGATTAAGAATTACTCAGTGTTTTATTGCAGTTCTTTGAGAATCATTGAAAGCAGATGCACTACAATTCTATTCAATGTATTACAAAATAAACCTATTGAATTATCGATTAAGGCATCGCTATTGGCAATGTGACATATTGTCGCATCCAGAAAGCTAATAAACATAATCTTTCTCAATTAGAAAAAAAACCATGCGCCACTCAAACGTATTTATTTAACAATAATTCTTATGACATCGTTCCGAATACTTATTCTCGGTTATGGGGAAATGGGGCATGCGATGGAATTTCTGCTCAAAGATCGTCATGCGTTGGATATTTGGGAGAAATTTCCTCAAAACAGCGGCTCATCCGTCGATCTTGAAGCAAGCGTACCGCAGGCTGATATCGTATTGTTCTGCCTACCGGTGAATCCGCATCGTGAAATAATACAGCACATCGCACCTAGGCTAAAAAAAACCTGCTTATGTGTCAGTATTGCCAAAGGGTTGGATGAGTCAGGTAAAACTGCGGCTCAAATATTCGCCGATAACCTTGTGTACGAACAACCTTACGCCCTACTTTATGGTCCAATGATTTCCGAAGAAATTCGATCCAATCAATATGCTTTTGGGCAATTGGGCTGCCATGATTTCACTTCATTTGATAGGATTCAGACCTGTTTTGCTGACACCAAACTGCTGCTTGAACACACCCTCGACATTACCGGTATCAGCTGGTCGGTGATTTTAAAAAATGTATATGCGATTGCATTTGGCATGGCCGATGAGCTCAAGCTGGGTGACAATATGCGGGGCTTTCTTGCTGTAGCCGCGTTGCAAGAATTGAATCAGATCGTACTTGAATTAGGCGGACAACTGGACAGTCCTTATCACTTGGCAGGATTGGGCGATTTGATCACCACTGCGACGAGTGAAAATTCGCATCATCATACATTAGGCCGGAAACTGGCCAGGGAAGAGGCAGATGGAATTACTGGTGAAGGGCCGCATACTTTAAAAATGATCAATCAGCATCAGCTGGTGAATACGCAAAACTATCCGCTTCTACAACTCATTAACGCAATCGTACAACATCCCCAAAATGTCCGACTAAGATTTGAGAACTATCTGAAAGCACTTCTCCCGAATCATTAAGCCTTACATCAGTAGTTCGAACTATATTTTTAGGTTATTTAAAGCAAGTCATAGAACCAATGACCAGCACCGAAGATTTAATCATAGCACCAATCAGCATACACAATGCCATATGGCACCACTTATCCCAGCGATCACTTGATAGCCTGCCGCTTGGCATTCGCTTTTTGCTTCACAAAAGCTATACTGTATAGGTAAAAACGTTGCGCTTGAGTCAGAGTTATTCAAGCAAAACATTATTGCGATAATGTTAAGTAGAGTGAGCGCTCATAAAGAAATGCATGACGTGTTTTACTAACGAGTGCAGTGAGATCGTTGCGATTGAATCCATGCGACAAATATATTAGGTTATGCTCGCCTGCAAAACTTAGTCGCTTAGCAACAATTTAGTCATGTAGTATTGAATTGAAATTGAACCATTATCTAACCTCCATTTGACAGAGAACCTGTCGAATTTTAGTAAAAAGGAATCAACATGTTTCGCTCATTTTTTATGCTAATAGTCCTTGCAAGTATGCTCCTTGGCTGTGCCACTTCCAAAGAGGTGTATCTTGCTGATGGGGCCAAAGGGCATAATATCAACTGTAGTGGCTCTCGCAGAAATTATAGCCATTGCTTGGAAAAAGCCGGGGATATCTGTGGCTCACGGGGATATCACGTGCTGAACCAGCAAGGTGATATTGTTCCCTTGTCACAAGCAATCCGTGAATTTAGAGCAAATGCGCAATCAACTTCAATCGGATTTCTGACACAATCGGGTTCGATGACTAATCGCAATCTATTTATCAAATGCAAATAAAAGAGGAGAACGGCCAAAAACAATAGGAAGCATGTTCTATGTCACGAGACATATGAATGCCTCTCTAAGCAAAACCCGTCGTCACACTCACTCCGTCAATAGCGCTAACGCACTTGTGTGCAGGTATAAAGGCCATGAAGGCACCACTACAACCCAGTCGTGCTCAATCAAACTACTATCCTCGCATTGTCTTCTATCTTCAACCTATTCGTACTATCCGATAAATCGATGGCGTCCATTATGCGCACAATTAATAATTCCTCGAAAAACCTAACTGCACTTATTAAAGAATATGACGCAACACCACAATCCATTACAGTGATTTTTACGCTACGCCAAATTAAGTTAGAATATACCCTTTTTAGTATCTATCTTTAAGGGGAGTTCCTGAATGTCAATGGCTGACCGTGACGGTGTAATCTGGTATGACGGGAGAATGATTCCCTGGCGAGATGCCAATATACATGTATTAACCCATACGCTGCATTATGGTTTGGGTGTTTTTGAAGGATTACGCGCCTATGAAACCACGCAAGGACCAGCGATATTCCGCCTGCAGGAACATACTGACCGCTTGTTTAACTCGGCGCATATTTTCATGATGAAAATACCTTTCGGCAAGGATGCGGTCATGCAAGCGCAATGTGATGTGGTAAAACAAAACAAATTGACTTCCGGCTATATCCGTCCGATCATTTTTTATGGTGCTGAAGCAATGGGGCTTTCCGCCAAAACATTATCCGTGCATGTCGCTATTGCCGCTTGGCCCTGGGGCACGTATCTGGGTCCCGAAAGCCTGGAGAATGGTATTCGCGTCAAAACATCGTCGTTCACCCGGCACCATGTCAACATTAATATGTGCCGTGCCAAATCGGTTACGACTTACGCCAATTCAATCCTGGCCAATCAGGAAGTTGGGTTGAATGGATACGATGAAGCCTTGTTGCTGGATGTCGAAGGTTATGTTGCTGAAGGATCGGGAGAAAATATTTTTATCGTCAAACAAGGCAAAATCTTCACGCCTGATCTTACTTCCTGTCTGGAAGGGATAACGCGCGCATCCATCATTGAACTGGCCGCGGAATTAGGTATTCCCGTGATCGAAAAGCGCATTACACGTGATGAGGTTTATTGCGCGGATGAGGCATTCTTCACCGGCACTGCCGCGGAAGTCACACCAATTCGCGAATTGGATAACCGCATTATCGGAGCTGGCAAACGTGGACCAATTACCACACAACTACAAACGCTATTTTTTGATTGCGTCAAAGGTAAAGCCCAAAATCACGCCAGCTGGCTTACCTTGATTTAATAATGCACCATTGGAGCTAACTTGTATGAATCAACAAACCAATAATAAAGCCCGCGAAATCGAAGTGACTACAGACGACTTGCCACTCCATTGTCCGATGCCATCGATGTTGTTGTGGAATGCTCATCCGCGGGTTTTTCTGCCGATTGAAGCTACCGGCGAGGCACTTTGCCCCTACTGCGGCACTCACTACACGCTCAAAGGCGGCGCTGCACCTGGCCATCACTAAAATCCGCTAATTTATGAGGAAACCCGCGTTCTGATGATAAATTGTAACGAGATCAATACCAATTTTCCACGTTGTATTAACCACTCTTTTTTCGGATTTATTAAATAATGCAAACCATTCCTCATGAAATTTTTAAAGCTTATGATATCCGCGGCATTGTCGATAAAACCATCACCGTCGAAAATGTCGAAAAAATCGGCCATGCCATAGGTTCTGAAGCATGTGCCAGGAATCTAACGGCAATTGCAATCGGGCGCGATGGCAGATTATCAGGCACCGAACTATCCCAGGCACTCGCACGTGGTATCCGCAACAGCGGAATCGATGTGGTGGATGTCGGCATGGTCGCAACACCGATGCTCTATTTTGCCGCACATCAATTATGCCAATACTCTGGGGTAATGGTGACCGGCAGCCATAACCCGCCTGAATATAATGGCTTCAAGATTGTGCTCGGCGGTCAGACGCTGGCAGCCGAGACCATCCAGGCTCTGCGAATACGCATCGAAAACAACGACCTGACCCACGGTAGCGGCAATTATTCCGAACAGAATATTGTCAACACTTATCTCGAACACATCACCAAGGATATCAAGCTCAATCGTCCGCTCAAGATCGTTGTCGATTGCGGCAATGGCGTGGCTGGCGCATTCGCGCCTGCGCTTTATCGCGGCTTGGGTTGTCAGGTCACTGAATTGTTCTGTGACGTGGATGGCTCTTTCCCTAACCACCATCCTGATCCATCGGTACCCGAGAATCTCAAAGATGTGATTCATGCGTTAAAAACTACCGATGCCGAAATCGGACTGGCTTTTGACGGTGATGGCGACCGACTGGGCATCGTGACCAAGAACGGCAATATCATTAACGCCGATCGCCAGCTCATGCTGTTCGCCGCAGATGTATTATCGAGAAATCCAGGTGGAAAAATCATTTTTGACGTGAAATGTACCCGTAACCTGGCGCCTTGGATTAGTAAGCATGGCGGCACCCCTGTCATGTGGAAAACCGGACACTCGTTTATCAAAGCCAAGCTGATTGAAGAAAAAGCCCTGCTGGCCGGCGAAATGAGCGGGCATTTGTTTTTCAAGGAACGCTGGTATGGTTTTGACGACGGTTTATATGCCGGTGCACGATTGCTGGAATTGATGAGCCGCGAAGCGGATATCAACGCCACGCTGAATAATCTTCCCGATAGCCTTAACACACCGGAAATACAGGTACGTACCGCTGAGGGTGAAAATCATGCTTTGATAGCACAGCTGCAACAGCAAGCAGTTTTCAGCAATCCGCAACAAGTGATTACTATTGATGGGCTACGCGTCGAATACAGCGATGGATTTGGCCTGGCACGCGCTTCCAATACCACGCCCGTGATCGTCTTACGTTTTGAAGCGGACAATGAAACCGCGCTAAAACGTATCCAGGAAGATTTTCGTCACAACATTCTACAAGCAAAGCCGGATGCTCAACTCCCCTTCTAGCTCGCAATAACACCCAGGCAAACTATGCACATTGCCATTGCTCAGATTAATTGCACGGTAGGGGATATCACTGGCAATGTAGCCAAAATACTGGCTGCGGTGAAACAAGCCCAGCAAGCGGGTGCAGCGTTGGTCATAACGCCCGAATTGGCTTTATCCGGATATCCTCCTGCGGATTTGCTGTTGCGCGAAACATTTTGCCAATCGTGTCAGGATGCCCTGACAGAACTGGCACAAGTGATCGGTGACATCACTTTGATCGTGGGACACCCCTGTTTTGAAGAAGACAGACTTTATAATGCCGCCTCGGTCATTCGCAATGGTGAAATTCAGCATACCTATCACAAAAGAATTCTCAACAAATCACCTTTTTTTAACGAAACCTATTACTTTGATGCCGGCACCAAGCCATACCTATTCGAATTGGAAGGTATCAAATTCGGCATTGATATTTGTGCTGATTTCTGGCTCGGTCATTTGCCCGCGGACGTGGATAGCTCCAGTCTCGATATCTTATTAGTACTCAACGCTTCGGCTTATCATATCAAGAAGCAAGTGTCGCGCTATCAAACCACGCACCAATTCATCAAGCATACCGGCATCCCCGTTATCCACGCCAATCTAATCGGCGGACAGGATGAACTGGTTTTTGATGGTGCGTCGTTTGTCATGAATGGGCAAGGTGAACTTACGCATCAGCTGGAGGAGTTTACTGAAACCATTGAACTCATCGAAATTCAGGACAAACAGCCAGTGAAAGGAAAGTTAACTCCAGCACACCCCTCTATCGCCAGCATCTATCAAGCCTTATGCTTAGGGGTCCGGGATTATGTTCAAAAAAACGCTTTCCCCGGCGTGTTGCTGGGGCTTTCCGGAGGCGTAGACTCGGCGCTCGCGCTCGCGATTGCGGTCGATGCGTTAGGCGCAGACCAAATCAAAACAGTCATGATGCCATCACAATATACCGCCGACATGAGCCTGGAAGATGCCAATGAAATGGCCGAATTATTAGGGGTTAAACATATTGAATGCAGCATAGAACCGCTATTTAATTTATATCTGAAAAAAATTGCCAAGGATTTTCAGATTTCATTGGACCCGGCTGATCTTAATACCATGCCGGAAAATATTCAGGCGCGCATCCGCGGCACGCTATTAATGGCGCTATCAAATTATACCGGCGCAATGGTTCTGACTACGGGCAACAAATCGGAAATGGCGGTTGGTTATTGCACCCTGTATGGTGACATGGCAGGTGGCTTTGCGGTATTAAAGGATGTCAGTAAAACTCTGGTTTATCAGTTGTGTGAATATCGGAATCAAATTCAGTCTGTCATCCCTGAACGCATTATCCGCCGTGCGCCGTCGGCTGAATTGCGCCTAAATCAGACTGATCAGGACAACTTACCCGCGTATGAAATTTTGGATGGAATCATCGAAGCCTATGTCGAGAAGAATCTTACACCGGCAGAAATCATTGCATTGCATTACGACGCAGCCGATGTCGCCAAAGTCATCCAACTCATTCATAGGAACGAATACAAGCGCCGCCAGTCTCCTCCGGGGATTCGTATCACGCACTGCGATTTTGGTACCACATGGCGTTATCCCATCGCCTCGCATTACAAGACTTGGGCAACAACCGCTGCAGACTAAGCACTCACGGAACTCAAAAAACAAATAGATATCCTATTATCATGAAATTAGTGTGTTTGATAATTGTGCTATCGACTTGGTTCTCGACCATTAGTTTTGCGCATGAATTGCCTGAGTTAGGCGATGTATCGCAGGCCAGCATCACGCCACATCAGGAGCGGCAGTTAGGCCTGAGCATCATGCGTCAAGTTCGCGCTGATCCAAGTTATATGGATGACCCCGAAATCGCCAGCTATCTTAGCAACCTGGGTCATAAATTAATCGCCAGCTCAAGTGAAGCCAGTACAAATCAATTATTTGAGTTTTTCGCGATCGATAATCCCGCCATTAATGCATTTGCACTGCCTGGTGGCTTCATGGGATTCAACAGCGGTTTGATTATTGCCGCGCAAAGCGAATCCGAATTAGCGGCCGTGATGTCACACGAGATTGCGCATGTCACGCAAAAACACCTGGCACGCATGATCGCTGCGCAGAAATACGACCTGGTCAAGCAATTGGCAACGCTAGCCGTCGCCATCGTCGCCTCGCGTGCTGATGCGCAGGCAAGTCAGGCGGTATTGGTTGCCTCACAAGCCAGCATGATCCAATCAAAATTGGATTTCACCCGTAATCACGAAAAAGAAGCCGATCGAATTGGTTTAAGCATTTTATTGGACGCGGGATTTAATCCACAAGGCATGGCGGATTTCTTTGAACGCTTGCAACGCGCCGGGCGTTTTCATGAAAACGGTGCGCCTTCGTACCTGCGTACACACCCGATCACCTATGAACGTATCGCGGATATTGAGAATCGCATGCGTAAAATGCCTTACCGGCAAGTTCCAGATAGTATCGATTTTTTACTGGTACGCGCGAAGTTGCGCGCCATGCAAGGAAATGCGCGTAATACCATGCGGCAATTTAAAACGCGCTTAGCCGAGAAGCGCTATAACAATGAGGCGGTTGAACGTTATGGTTATATTCATGCGTTATTGCGCGCCAAAAAATACAAACAGGCCAACGCAGAGCTGGCTCTCTTGTATCAAGTTTTGCATAACGATTCATCCATACCCGTGTTGACTAATCACCAACTGGGGAAAACCGTGCGTATTGAATCCAAAAGTATTATCGCCGGTGCAATGATTGAAACGCTATCAGCCCGAGTTAAACTGGCCAATGGAGAAACAACCGACGCTTACAATGCTTATAAAACAGCATTAAAAATTTACCCACAATATCGCGCACTGATCCATGGCTATGCACAAGCATTAATAGAGAACAAGCAAATTGATACGGCACTTGAATTTATTACCCAGAAATTACAACTGGTGCAAAGTGATCCACAATTGTTTAGCCTGCAAGCCCAATGCTACGAGCTATTAGGTGATAAAATGCTCAAGCATCGCGCGCTCGCCGAGTCTTATTTGTTGAAAGGACACTATGCAGGCGCTGTTGATCAACTAAAGACCGCGCTACAAAATAGTAATGGCAATTTTTACCAACTCTCCAGTGTAGAAGCGCGTTTGAAACACGTAGAGACGCTCAGGGAAGAAGCGGATAAAGCGGAAAAATAAAAAGGCTCTGTAGCAATCAATTGTTGAATTGAGAGTCAAATGTGTATCGGAAT
>NZ_CADEGP010000068.1 GCF_902826915.1 uncultured Nitrosomonas sp. | reverse complement strand
TGATATCGCGTGCTTGCATTTCGGAAACTTGCATGACGCCTTCGATCATGCTGAGCGCATCGGAATCGAGTAAATTGCGTTCAAAGGCAGAGTGCAACAGGGTGATTAGTTGTTCACGATCTTCCGGTTTGCGGATGAGCATTGCGCCTAACCGCTCTAACCAGCCGCTTTTAGGTGGAGGTTCGTCCATGATGTATTTGAAATCCAGTGGATGTGAGAAAAAAATAGAGCAGAAATTTTCTTTGCCAGTTTCCTAGGGGTAGGAGCATTACATGACTATTGCGCGAAATTTGCATTGTCATATTCTAGATAAGGATTTGCAAAGCCGAGTTTGGCTAGTATTTGTGTTTCCAATTGCTCCATCGTTGCTGCATCAATGTCTTCAATATGATCATAGCCTTGTAAATGTAACATGCCATGAATGGTTAGGTGAGCGTAATGTGCCAATAGATTTTTGTGCTGTTGTCGTGCCTCTTCATTAACCACGGGCGCGCACAGTATAATATCGCCAGTCAAGGGCTTTGTGTCGTCATATACAAAGGTTAGCACATTAGTGGCGTAATTTTTACTACGAAATTGCTGATTAAGTTCTTGTCCTTCCCTTTCATCAACGAGTCGTAAAACGACCTCAGCTTCTTGCATCAACGCAACTTTGACCCAACGACGGAACTGCGTTCGAGTGGGTACTGTTGCGCACTCTGTCGCATATTGCACCATCAGCTTGAATGGCCTTGTTTTCTGCACAAGATGATCAGGATTGCCGAGTTTGTTTGTCGTGCGCTTCATAGGCGGTGACAATGCGTTGAACTAGTGGGTGTCTTACCACATCTTCAGATAGAAAACGGGTGAAGGCGATGCCGCGTATATCTTGCAGAATTTTCTGAGCTTCTATTAAACCGCTTTTCTGATGTTTGGGCAGATCAATTTGTGTAATATCGCCGGTAATAACCGCTTTTGAGCCAAATCCCATGCGTGTCAGAAACATTTTCATCTGCTCTGGTGTCGTGTTTTGTGCCTCATCCAGAATAATGAATGACTGATTCAGCGTACGTCCGCGCATAAAAGCCAGTGGTGCGATTTCGATGGTATTACGTTCAAATTGCTTGCTTGTCTTATCAAAGCCCATTAAATCATATAGTGCATCATACAATGGACGTAAATAGGGATCGACTTTCTGAGTCATATCACCGGGTAAGAAACCCAAACGCTCACCAGCCTCAACGGCCGGGCGAACCAGAATCAAGCGGGATACCAAGCCGCGTTCAAGCGCATCGACTGCACTGGCTACCGCCAGATAGGTTTTTCCGGTACCGGCGGGGCCGATAGCAAAGGTGATGTCATGTTCCTGAATTTGCTGCAGATACTGAACCTGGCGCGGTGTGCGGCCATATAAGTTGCTGCGGCGTGTCAGTAGTCCGGATGTTGCTGGTTGTGTGATATCGATGCTATTGGTGACGGTGCTATTGTTCTCCGCTTTGTGATGTGGATTTATCGCTTCGATCAAACCAAGCTGAATATGTTCCAGACTTAAATGGTGCTGTGATTGGTTATAAAAATCGCGCAATACTTTTGCTGCAAGTCTTGTTTGACCGGATTTTCCCGATAAGCTGAAGTGTTCGCCGCGTCGGGAAATGGTCACATCCAATGCAGTTTCAACTTGTTTTAAATTTTCATCCAGCGCGCCGCACAAATTGGCAAGGCGTTGGTTATCGGTGGGCATGAAAGAAATTTCTAGGGGAGTTGGTTTCAATGTCAGAAAATGCTATCTCAATGGGATTGATTTTCGCAGCGCACGGGATACTTTGCAAGCAAAACTCATGTTATAAGTACATTTTTATTCATAAATAATGTCTCCGCGCAGCGAATGAGCGCGGGCTTCATTGATCCGTACGTTGACAAACTGGCCAATCAACTCAAAATCGCCGGCTAAATTGACGACACGGTTGTTATCTGTGCGCCCGCTCAGTTCATCGAAGTTCTTTTTAGAGATGCCTTCCAGTAATACCCGCTGAATTGAACCGACCATTTGCTGACTGATTTTCCGGGATTGCAGGCTCAACTGTGCTTGTAATCGGTGCAGTCGTTCCAATTTTTCTTCCTGCGACATGTCATCGGGCAAGTCAGATGCTGGTGTTCCGGGGCGCGGGCTGTATATGAAACTGTATGATTCGTCAAAATTCATGTCTTCAACCAGCTTCAACGTGGCCTGGAAATCTGCCTCCGTTTCTCCGGGGAAGCCAACGATGAAATCTGATGATAATGTAATATCCGGGCGTATAGCGCGCAGTTTCCGAATAATGGATTTGTATTCCAATACGCTATATCCTCGCTTCATTGCGGCCAGTACCCGGTCAGATCCAGATTGTACCGGAAGGTGCAAGTGATTGACTAATTTGGGTAACTGGTTGTAAGCCTGAATCAGGCGCGTAGTGAATTCTTTAGGATGAGAAGTGGTGTAGCGGATGCGCTCAATTCCCGGAATTTCATGAAGATATTCGAGCAGTAAAGCAAAATCAGCAATTTCACCATCACTCATCATACCCAGGTAAGCATTGACATTCTGTCCCAATAAAGTGATTTCTTTAATGCCCTGATCGGCAAGTATGGCGATTTCTGTTAGTACGTCCTCTAGGGGACGGGAAACTTCTTCACCGCGCGTATAAGGGACCACGCAGAAACTGCAGTATTTGCTGCAACCTTCCATAATTGAGACAAATGCTGTGACACCTTCAGTGCGGGCAGGGGGAAGATAGTCGAATTTTTCAATCTCAGGAAAAGAAATATCAACTTGCGAGCGCCCGGTTGCTTTGCGTGTTTCTATGAGTTGCGGCAATCGGTGCAAGGTCTGTGGGCCAAATACTACATCAACAAATGGTGCGCGACTGACAATCGCCTTGCCTTCCTGACTGGCAACGCAGCCACCCACACCGATCAACAAATTAGGATTGCGTTCTTTCAAGTGTCGAACCCGTCCTAAGTCATGAAATACTTTTTCTTGCGCTTTTTCGCGCACAGAGCAGGTATTGAACAAGATCATATCGGCTTCGGCCGGATCGTTGGTGGGTTCCATGCCATAGGCGGCATGTAGCACATCAGCTATTTTTTCCGAGTCATACTCGTTCATTTGGCATCCAAAGGTTTTGATATAAAGTTTATTACTCACGGGTTAGCTTTTGGAATTTAAGAAGGTTACGGCGTTATCGATGTATTTGCTGTCCTTGATTTTCCGCTTCCTTGACTTCATCCGGAGTCAGAATCCAAACACGATGCAGATTTCCCATGAAATCTAACTGATAGCGGATAAGGCCAACATAGTTCGCGGCATTGGGTAAAATGATCAAATTATCTATCCCGCGAATTTGCCCACCTGGCCCCATTTGCATTTGCTGGTTATTGATGACGAACACTGGAAAAGAAACAGCCGTCAAATTTCCCAGTTGACTCTCAACAGGAAAAGTTCTTGTTTGCTGACTAAATATCGATTGTGCCATTGCCATCAACACAATCAACAGTAATAAGGATGTTCTCCAAGTTCTATTCATAAGGAATTGGACAGGAGCGGATTAATCGTAAGCATCAAGGAATCAGCTGAATTACACCTAAATTATAGAGGCTCATGATACGCTAATTATTGGCAAAACGACATAATCTATCATTGCGCATTGACAGGCAAGGATGATGATTGAAAATCAGGGCCCTCGATCGAGGATAATATGTGTATTTGATGTGAGACTTTAGCAGGAATAGGGGAGGTGGCGGATCATTCGGTATTGCAATTTCATTCTGGATGTCTGGTTTTTGTTATTATATCTTCGCTCAAATGATTTGCGGATGATCGGACTGCGGCTTAGTATGATTGTTCGATGTGTTTCAACCAAGGAAAATACATGAGAGATGTGGTGGTTTTAAGTGGAGTACGCACAGCCATAGGTGATTATGGTGGGGCATTGCGACAGATTGCCCCAGTCGATTTGGCGGCAAAGGTAGTGCGCGAGGCGGTATCGCGTGCAAAAGTTGATCCTAATGATATTGGGCATCTGGTTTTTGGTAATGTGATTCACGGAGAATCCCGTGATATGTATCTAGCGCGTGTTGCCTGTATTAATGGCGGTTTGCCGCAACATACTTCAGCGTTGACAGTTAATCGTTTGTGTGGGAGTGGTTTGCAAGCCATTATTTCGGCCAGTCAAAGTATTATGCTTAATGATACTGACGTGGCAGTCGCGGGTGGTGCAGAGTCTATGAGTCGAGGAGGTTATTTATTGCCGGCACTGCGTTGGGGGCAGCGTATGAATGATGGCGGTACCGTAGACATGATGGTTGGCGCGCTTACCGATCCATTCGATCAGGTGCATATGGGAGTCACAGCTGAAAATATCGCAGAAAAATGGCGAATTAGTAGAGAAGAGCAGGATAGATTGGCAGTGGAAAGTCATCGTCGTGCCTTGCAAGCAATTAATAATGGCTATTTCAAAGAGCAAATATTGCCTGTTGAAATAGTTGTTAGTAAAAAAACAATTATTTTTGATACCGATGAGCACCCTCGTGAAGATACGAGCTTGGGGAGCTTGGCTAAGCTTCGGCCTATCTTTAGAAAAGAGGGGACAGTAACTGCAGGTAATGCTTCTGGTATAAACGATAGTGCTGCTGCAGTAGTATTGATGGAGAGTGGTGCGGCACGAAAAAGGGGCTTGAGGCCGATGGCGCGGCTGGTTGCCTATGGTCATGCCGGTGTTGATCCTAAAATTATGGGCATCGGACCGGTCCCTGCTGTACAAATGGCTTTGCAGCGTGCAAATATTAAGTTAGCTGAGCTGGATGTAATAGAGTCCAATGAAGCGTTCGCTGTACAAGCTTGTGCAGTCACAAAAGAACTGCAGCTTGATCCAGAAAAAACCAATACGAATGGAGGGGCGGTGGCGCTGGGTCATCCGATAGGTGCGACGGGTTGTATTTTAACTATCAAAGCGCTGTATGAGTTGCGGCGTACCGATGGGCGTTATGCATTGGTGACTATGTGTATTGGTGGTGGGCAAGGAATTGCGGCAATCTTTGAGAAACTTGAGTAGGTTAGAGCTTAGTTTGGTAAAAGAAAAGAGGCGCAATAGGCAAAAGATAAATGCTGGTTTTCGTTGACTGACGGGAGCGATTAAGCTATAGTTGCGCCTTTTTTAAGTGCAGGTATGCTGTCTGTTCCAAGGGCAGGTAGAAAATGTCTTGGATAAAGAATAGACCACTTAAAATTGTTCTGCTTGTGCAATTGTCAATCACATTTGCGTTGGTAATTGTCTTTTTGTTTATTCTTGGCATGCATGGTGCGATTTCGGCAATGCTGGGTGGAGCAGTAAGCGTAATTTCCTCGACAGCATTTGCGGTGATGGTATCGCGTCATAAAGGGTATGCAGCGGGTGATGCGATTAGAACTGCTCTAAGAGCTGAAGCAGTGAAAATAATGTTAACAATTGGTTTGTTATGGATGGTGTTTGAATTTTATACAAATGTTAATGCATTCGTGTTTATTGGAACGTTTATCCTGATGGTTTTAGTTTATAGTATGGCGTTATTAGTGGCAGACGATACTAAAAAGATAAGATAAATTTATAAGTGAAGCAGGCAGCGCATGGCATCTGATACAGAACTAACACCCACATCATATATTGAGCATCATCTTACCTATTTAACAACGCAAGTCCGTGAAGGTTCATCATTTTGGGTTCTTCATGTTGATACCTTGGTAACATCCATTATTCTGGGTGTTATAAGCTTGGGGTTTATATGGCTGGTGGTTCGTAAGGCAACTTCCGGTGTGCCGTCCAAGACTCAGGCTTTTGTTGAGCTTGCTGTTGAGTTCATTGATAATGAAGTCAAGAATACGTTTCACGGTAACCGCCATGTGTTTGTTGCGCCCGCAGCATTGACAATTTTTGTGTGGGTCTTGATGATGAATGCCATGGATATTCTGCCAATAGATATTATGGCATGGATTATGGAGCATGCATTTGGTTTGCACAATTGGAAGATAGTGCCAACAACAGATATCAATACAACTTTTGCGTTGGCTTTATCAATCTGGCTGCTCATGCTCTTCTTTAATGTAAAGGTCAAGGGATTTGGTGGCTGGATGCATGAGCTCTTTTGCACGCCGTTTGGAAAAAATCCATTGTTATGGTTGTTGAATTTGCTATTTAATTTTATTGAATATGTATCAAAACCTTTATCTCATTCTCTGCGGCTTTTCGGAAATATATATGCTGGCGAGATTATTTTTCTATTGTTGGGCATGTGGGCGGCGACCGGCGTATCTGGTACAATCTTCGGCGCGATATTGGGGGCGGGTTGGGCGATATTCCATATCTTGATTGTAACCTTGCAAGCTTTTATCTTCATGATGTTGACGGTTGTATATTTGTCGATGGCGCATGAGTCACATTAAATTCTAGATCTTTTTGTTGCGTATTTTTAATCTTATGGAAGGAAATTAAAATGGATAATTTGCAGTATTTAGCAATGATTCAGGCATATACTGGAATAGGTATTGGTTTGATGATCGGTCTTGGGGCAGCTGGTGCATGTATAGGGGTTGGGGTTATGTGTAGCCGCTTTCTTGAGGGCGCGGCGCGTCAACCCGAGATGATTCCAACTTTGCAGGGTAAGGTATTTCTTTTGTTAGGTTTGACGGACGCATCATTTATTATTGCTGTTGGCTTGGCGATGTTATTTGCATTTGGTAACCCATTGCTGGCAGTAATTCAGTAATAATGTTTTTGCTGTTTAGATCAGATAATACAGGCTTGTCATGAATATTAACTTTACTTTAATTTCTCAGGCGATAGCCTTTTCAGTCTTCATTTGGTTTACTATTAAGTATGTATGGCCGCCATTGCTGCGCGCGATAGAAGAGCGGCAAAAGACGATCGCTGACGGCTTGGCTGCTGGTGAGCGTGGTCGTCATGAATTGGAGATTGCAAGTCAACGTTCTTCGGATGTGCTGAAGGATGCCAAGCAGCGCGCTTCGGAGATAATTACGCAAGCTGAGAAACGCGCTGCGGAGGTTATTGAAGAGGCGAAGAAAACGGCAAGAGAAGAGGGCGATCGAATCGTTGCTGGCGCAAAAGCAGATATTGAGCATGAAATTTTTAGTGCAAAAGAAGTGCTAAGGCAGCAGGTTTCTGAATTGGCGGTCGCGGGAGCAGCAAAAATATTGCGTCGCGAAGTGGATGCCAAAGCGCATAATGATCTGCTTGTGGCAATACGGGAAGATTTAAAATAATGGCTGAAGCAATTACTGTTGCAAGGCCGTATGCGGAAGCGGCATATAAGCTTGCTGTTGAAAGTAAGGAGTTGTCTAAATGGTCGAAAATTTTGCAGCTTGCAGCTGCAATAGCGCAAGACGATCAAGTGAGGCTCCTTATCGGAAATCCGTTGATATCAGTTAAGCAGCTAGGTGAATTGATTCAAGAGATTGGCGGAAATAAATTCACGGCCGAGGCGCGAAATCTTATAATGCTGATGGCTGAAAATAAACGGGTATTGGTGTTGCCTCAAGTAAGTCAATTATTTGAGCAATTGAAAGCACAGCATGAAGGTATTTTGGAAGCTAAAATCATCAGTGCATTCAAAATGCAAAGCGATCAAATTAATAAATTAGTTGATAATTTAGAGCAAAAATTTAATCGAAAAATAGAGGCTCAAGTGAGTGTTGATCCCGAATTGATAGGTGGCGTCAAAGTGGAAATTGGTGATGAAACTTTAGATGCATCAGTTCGCGGGAAACTAGAAGCTATGGCTGTCGCCCTTAAAAGCTAGGAGTTAAAATAAATGCAGTTAAATCCATCCGAAATCAGTGAGCTGATTAAAAAAAGGATTGAGGGACTTGCGGATACGGCAGAGGTTCGTACGCAAGGAACTATTGTCTCTGTAACAGACGGTATTGTGCGCATACATGGATTATCAGATGTAATGCAAGGGGAAATGCTGGAGTTTCCAGGCAATACTTTTGGTTTGGCGTTGAATCTTGAGAGAGATTCCGTGGGTGCAGTTATTATGGGTGCATACGAACATATCTGTGAAGGCGATATAGTCAAATGTACCGGTCGTATTCTCGAGGTTCCAGTTGGGGAGGGCTTGTTAGGACGTGTTGTAAATGCACTGGGCCAACCGATAGACGGAAAAGGGCCTATTACAGCTGTAAGGTCGGAGCCCATTGAGAAAATCGCGCCAGGTGTGATCTGGCGTCAATCTGTTGATCAGCCAGTGCAAACTGGATTGAAGTCTGTGGATTCTATGGTGCCGATTGGTCGCGGTCAGCGCGAATTGATCATTGGCGATCGCCAAACAGGAAAGACCGCTGTGGCAATTGATGCGATACTTAATCAGAAAGGCCAGAACATGTTTTGTATTTATGTCGCGGTCGGTCAAAAAGCATCATCAATTGCAAACGTAGTGCGTAAACTCGAAGAACATGGTGCAATGGAATATACCATTGTGGTGGCAGCAACAGCCTCAGAATCAGCAGCGATGCAATTTATTGCACCCTATTCAGGTTGCACTATGGGCGAATATTTTCGAGATAAAGGACAGGATGCATTAATTGTTTATGACGATTTAACTAAGCAGGCATGGGCATATCGGCAGATTTCATTGCTCTTGAGACGTCCTCCAGGTCGTGAGGCATATCCGGGTGACGTTTTTTATCTTCATTCACGTTTGCTGGAAAGAGCGGCGCGAGTAAGTGCGGCTTATGTTGAAAAGGCTACAAATGGAGAGGTTAAAGGTAAGACAGGCTCTTTAACTGCTCTCCCGATCATCGAAACACAAGCTGGTGACGTAACTGCTTTCGTGCCGACCAATGTGATTTCTATCACTGATGGGCAGATTTTTCTTGAGTCTGATTTGTTTAATGCTGGTATACGTCCGGCAATTAACGCCGGTGTTTCCGTTTCTCGTGTAGGTGGTGCGGCACAAACTAAGGTGATTAAAAAGCTAGGCGGTGGTATACGTTTGGCTCTGGCGCAGTATCGCGAATTAGCTGCATTTGCTCAATTTGCGTCTGATTTAGATGAGGCAACACGAAAACAGCTAGAGCGTGGGAAAATGGCGACCGAGCTTATGAAACAATCTCAGTATGCAACCCTCAGTGTTTCAGAAATGGCGCTTACTTTATTTGCCATTAATAATGGTTATTTCGATGATGTGGAAGTTGGTCGTGCTTTAGCATTCGAATCAGCGCTGAAAAGCTACATTCGCAACCAACATGGAAAAATTCTTGACAATATAGAGAAAAACAAAGAGCTTGATGCTGGAACTGAAAAGGAATTGACAGCAGCAATTATAGAATTTAAGCAAAGCGGAACTTATTAAACAAATGGCCGGTAGCAGAGAAATACGCAATAAGATCAAGAGTGTAAAGAATACACAAAAAATTACACGCGCCATGGAAATGGTAGCGGCATCAAAAATGCGTAAAGCTCAAGAACGTATGAAAAAAGCGCGACCTTACGGAGAGAAGATTCGAAATGTTGCTGCGCATATGAGCCGAGCAAATACCGAGTATAGACATCCATTCTTGATCGAACGAGATACCGTCAAAAAAATTGGAATTATTGTTATAACTTCAGATAAGGGTTTGTGCGGTGGACTGAACACGAATGTGTTGCGTAAGACTTTGAGTCAGATGAAGATATGGAATAACGAGGGTGAGCAGATAGAGGCTTGTTGTATCGGTAACAAAGGCCTTGGCTTTATGAGCCGAATTGGTGCGAATATTACCTCACAAGTTGTAGGACTTGGTGATACACCAGATATTGCGAGACTCATTGGCGCAGTTAAAGTGGTACTGGACGGTTATACACAAGATCAGTTTGATCGAGTGTTTATTTTCTATAATCGCTTTATCAATACCATGAAACAACAGCCAGTTATGGAACAGCTGCTCCCTTTAACTGATGAAGTTATGCAAAGCGAAAATCAAAGCGATGCAAAGACAAAAACATCATGGGATTATATTTATGAGCCAGAGGCGAAGTCGGTAATCGATGATATTATGGTTCGGTATGTTGAGGCTTTAATATATCAAGCTGTGGCTGAAAATATGGCGTCAGAGCAATCGGCGAGGATGGTTGCGATGAAAGCTGCATCCGACAACGCTGGTAATGTTATTGATGAATTGACATTGATTTATAACAAATCCAGGCAAGCGGCAATTACGAAGGAGTTATCTGAAATTGTCGGCGGCGCGGCAGCTGTTTAAAAATTTTTTGTATTTGTTTAGGGAACAACAATGAGTCAAGGAAAAATTGTTCAGTGTATTGGTGCAGTGATCGATGTGGAGTTTCCGCGCGAATCTCTCCCGAAAGTATATGATGCATTAGTAATGGAAGGTTCTGAGCTTACGCTCGAAGTGCAACAGCAGTTGGGTGATGGTGTGGTTCGTACAATTGCACTGGGTTCTTCAGATGGATTGCGTCGTGGAATGATGGTGCAAAATAGCGGGAAACAAATTCATGTGCCTGTTGGAATCAAAACGTTAGGACGTATCATGGATGTTTTGGGTCGTCCAATTGATGAAATGGGCGATATCGGTGCTGAGCAGCATATGTCGATACATCGTGAAGCTCCTGCTTTTGATGAGCTTTCGGCATCAACAGAGCTGTTGGAAACTGGTATCAAAGTGATAGACTTGATTTGCCCGTTTGCTAAAGGTGGTAAGGTCGGATTATTTGGTGGTGCGGGCGTTGGTAAAACAGTTAATATGATGGAATTAATTCGTAATATTGCGATTGAGCACAGTGGATATTCAGTATTCGCAGGTGTGGGGGAGCGTACTCGCGAAGGGAATGATTTTTATCATGAAATGAAAGATTCTAAGGTGCTGGATAAGGTTGCTCTAGTTTATGGACAGATGAATGAGCCGCCTGGGAATCGTCTGCGTGTGGCATTAACTGGGTTGACAATGGCGGAATCTTTCCGTGACGAAGGTCGTGACGTATTGTTTTTTGTAGATAATATATATCGCTATACTTTGGCTGGAACAGAAGTTTCTGCTTTACTTGGGCGTATGCCGTCAGCGGTTGGATATCAGCCAACTCTTGCTGAAGAAATGGGGCGGCTACAAGAGCGTATTACATCTACTAAAACTGGCTCGATTACTTCGATACAAGCTGTATATGTACCAGCTGACGATTTAACTGATCCATCACCAGCAACAACTTTTGGTCATTTGGATGCCACGGTGGTTTTGTCTCGCGATATTGCTTCCTTAGGTATTTATCCGGCTGTGGATCCTCTTGATTCAACTTCACGTCAGCTTGATCCACAAGTTGTAGGGGAAGAGCATTACAATACTGCTCGCGCAGTGCAGCAGACCTTACAGCGCTATAAAGAATTAAGAGATATTATTGCAATTCTGGGTATGGATGAGTTGTCTCCTGAAGATAAACTTGCTGTGAGTCGTGCTCGTAAAATTCAACGATTTTTGTCTCAGCCGTTCAACGTTGCGGAAGTATTTACCGGTTCTCCTGGGAAATATGTGTCTCTAAAAGATACTATCAAAGGTTTTAAAGGTATTGTTGGAGGTGAATATGATGATTTGCCAGAACAAGCGTTTTATATGGTTGGCAGCATCGAAGAAGCAATCGAAAAATCGAAAACACTTCAATAAACTCTGAGAAAATAGCGATGGGCACCATTTTTCATCTTGATATAGTTAGTGCTGAGGAATCAATTTATTCTGGGCCTGTGGAATTTATGGTTGCACCTGCACAAATGGGCGAGGTAGGTATTTATCCGCGTCACACACCGATGTTGACAAAAATAAAATCTGGTATGGTGCGCATAAAAGCTCAGCTCAAGGAGGAAGAATTAATATATGTGTCTGGAGGTATGCTAGAAGTGCAGCCAGATATTGTTACCATATTAGCTGATACTGCTGTGCGAAGCCACGATCTAGATGAAGCTAAAGCGCTTGAAGCGAAACGGGCTGCTGAAGAAGCGATGAAAAATAAGGAATCAGAATTGGATTATGTTAGAGCACAGGCTGAATTGATAGAAGCGATGGCACAGCTTGCGGCAATTGATAAACTAAGAAAACGTGGACACTAGCCAATATAAAAAAGGTTGGTTTCCGATTATTTGTTGAAAGATAACTGAATACAAGTTAATCAAAGTATAAAATTGTTACTTCATTAGCTTGCCGTAATATTATTTAAAATATAGAAAATATAAAAAAGGCGGCATATGTCGCCTTTTTTGTGCTTTCTGTCTAAACTTCTGCTAGTTTTAACCACTTGTAAAATTATAAATAATAAAGCACCCCGCCGCAAGCAGCGAGGTATTAAAAGCGCTCTTCAGACTGCCGGTTTTCAACCAGCCTTCGCCCCAAGGAGCAAGGAATTAAACCCGGAAGAGATTAAAATCAGCGATGAGTTAATTTACAAAGGCTATTATAAGAAATTACTGGAAAATTATCGTTCATTCAATTAGATCACAATATTTATTTCGAAATCATTCAGAATTATGCTGAAGCTAAATGTAGTAATTCTCGCAGCAGGTGCTGGAAAGCGCATGCACTCTTCGCTTCCAAAAGTATTGCATACTTTGGCCGGCCGACCATTACTGACGCATGTAATTAATACAGCGCGGAAGCTATCACCTAATAAAATTTGCGTGGTCATTGGTCATGGTGGAGAGACAATAAGACAAACGATCATTGGGGATGATTTGACGTGGGTGATACAGGAGCGACAACTGGGTACCGGACATGCGCTAATGCAAGCACTATCTCAACTTAGTGATGATGGCTTGACACTTATTCTTTATGGAGATGTTCCATTAGTAAGTATCCACACGTTGCGTCAATTATTGGTCGTGGCAGATGGGAGAAACTGTGCTGTGTTGTCCACAGTATTAGTAAATCCTTTTGGTTACGGCAGAATCGTGCGTGATATCGAAACCGGAGCAGTTACTGCGATTGTTGAACAAAAAGACGCCAGCGCTGAACAACAAGATATACATGAAATAAACACAGGTATTATGCTTATACCCAATGTTTATTTACATAAATGGCTGCCTACAATCAAAAATGAAAACGCTCATCAGGAATATTATTTAACAGATATCATTGAGATGTCTGTTAAAAATGGGATACATGTCGCGTCGTCACAGGCCGAGAGTTTCTGGGAAGTAATGGGAGTTAATAACAAGCTCCAATTGGCAGAACTTGAAAGGTACTTCCAAAAATACTGTGCTAATAAGTTGCTGGATGAAGGTGTTAGTTTGATTGATCCGTTGCGAATTGATATACGAGGTGAACTCATTTGTGGAGCAGATGTTGAAATTGATATTAATTGTATTTTTGAAGGAACTGTTAAGCTAGGTAATCACGTGCAGGTAGGCGCTCATTGCATACTCAGGAATGCAACGGTAGCGACGGGAAGTGTTATTCGTCCCTATAGCATGATGGAGGATGTAGAAATTGGTGAGAATTGCAAGATAGGCCCTTATGCGCGAATTCGCCCGGGCACTCGACTTGCCAGTGAAGTACAGATTGGTAATTTCGTTGAAGTTAAAAATAGCCAGATTGGTGTGGGGAGTAAAACGAATCATTTAAGCTATATTGGCGACTCTTGCGTAGGGAAGAATGTCAATATCGGTGCTGGAACAATTACTTGTAATTACGATGGCACTAACAAGCACGTTACTATCATCGAGGATGATGTTTTTATCGGATCTGACACGCAGCTTGTCGCGCCTGTTAAGATATCAAAAGGGTCAACAATTGGCGCTGGATCAACGATTACCAAAGAAACGCCAGCGGATCAACTTACTTTGTCCAGATCGAAACAAGTCAGCATTGTTGGGTGGGGACGCCCTCCAAAAATCAAAAAATAAAGTAGCATTTATCATCCCGGTAGTATTTTTTTGACAGTTTGAGTAGCAGGAAAATGCGATATGTGCGGAATAGTGGGTGCGGTAGCAAACAATAATATCGTTCCAGTGTTATTAGATGGATTATTGCATTTAGAATACCGAGGATATGATTCCGCTGGTCTCGTGGTGGCTTGTAATGGTTTGCAAAGATTGCGCACAACGAGCCGTGTAACCGAGTTACAAAAGCTTGCTTGTGAAAAGAATTTACAGGCTCTGCTGGTATTGCACATACTCGTTGGGCGACGCATGGAGCCCCTTCCGAGCGTAATGTGCATCCACATATTTCTGGAACACCAGAATCTCCTGCCCGAATCGCCATCGCCCATAATGGAATAATTGAAAATCATGAAATAATGCGCAAACGCTTGCAGGTGGAGGGATTTGAATTTATTTCCGATACTGATTCTGAGGTAATTGCGCATTTGATTGCTTTTAATCGTAAGCATACCGGTGATTTGGTGGCAGCGGTTTGCGCATCAATTGCTGAGCTACACGGCGCTTACGCGATTGCAGTCATGGAGGAAGCCCGGCCAGAAAGAATTGTTGTGGCACGTAATGGAGCGCCATTATTATTGGGAATAGGAGACCTTTGCACGGCAATACTCCCAGGATAATAGCTCGAGTGATACAATTGTAT
>NZ_CADEGP010000067.1 GCF_902826915.1 uncultured Nitrosomonas sp. | reverse complement strand
CAGGCTACACCGCTTTCTCCTCACTTGTCATACACCAGAAATAATCATAGCTCCCAGATTGCGTCTTAAAGATAAGAAATAAGGGGAATAATGCAGGAAATAGCACAATTCAAGCCAGAATATGGCAAATTTTAACCCAATATCCCAAAACCGCTCGATTAGCCCTTGGTGTGCGGTGAATTAATCAGTGTTTCCCTATTACTATGGATTGATTTCAAACTGACTTGAGCTGTCAAGCTTCCATGCCAACAAGAACATCTCTAGGGGGATAAATACCGAAGGAATTAAATCAATGAACTTTCCATACTAAACAGTGCAACACTAAACTAAAATTCTAATATCGGAACAAAACAATAACTCAGAGGGCTTTCAATAGACTACAAGCATTTGATTACCACTTCGACCAGAAATAAATGGCAATTTTAACATTTCCGGCCGGTGGAATTATGATGTAGCAGAGCATTGCGACTTGCTATCAAGCGCTTGGATTATTCAGAAATAGCTATTATGCGAAAATAGCCGCTAACTTTGCCAGCAATCCATCAATCATGGGCTGAAACACGCCCAGAAAATTTGGCAGCTGCAATATACCGACAATCAGTATCAATAAACCGCCAGCAACTATCCCATATTTAAGACCTTTTGCAAAATTCGCCGATGCAGGCGCACGTGTATAGGTGTGATTAGAAAATGCCAAAAATATTTTGAGTATGCCCAGCAAAACACCCGCAGCGATACACCCTAAAAACAAATGTAGCGCACAAAAAATTCTTTTAATTAAAGTTTCATCAGCAAACTCCAGGCTTGAGAAACGAAGACAAACAATAATTACAAACAGCAAAATGAGGGAGTTCCAAAAACCTCCAAATCTCATTCTAACTTCACTTTCCATACTCATATACCGCTCCCTTTAGAATAAATTTACACAACAATCTAATAAAAAAATCATAAAACCTTGATGCATTAATTTTGTACGCCCTATCCATGTTGAACACTTAGTATTGATATCAACACTCATGCCTTTTCACTTTATAGCTTAATGATTATAGCGAAATTAACCTGGAATGTAGCCACACGCGCAATAAATTTCTTATGCTTTGAATTATATGGAGAAATGAACCAGGAATGGCCAGTGGTCAAGATTAAGATTCTATGCGGCAGGTGACCCACATTAGAAGTAGCAAAAACCAAACCCGCAAAGATTAAGTCAAGGCCATCAAGAAAATAGAAAAGTCTATAGCCAGAAAGCAGAAATCAGCGGATCAAGGCTGATTTCGTAAGCAGATGGAAGTGTTGTTTGACCATGCCCTGGTGGCTCAAGGCCCGCCATTGCAGTTACCAGATTTTCAATTTGGCTATGCGACAATCTCAAACCTCCAGCAGTTTCAAACTGCTCGACATGAGTATTCGAACTTTGGTACCAATCCTTGATTACCAGCTTATCCTGGGAACCGATGATACTGACTTCAAGATTATTGCCAACGTGCTGAAACCAAATCTGTTCTGGATTGATATTTGGCAAAAATTTAACCTTATCCAAGGTACCAGCAGTGGAATCATTCTCGACGACGATATCCTTTCCATATTCGCGCCCGAAAAAGTAAGTATCATTGCCTGCTCCGCCAATCAACAGGTCTTTACCGACCCCGCCATCCAAAGAATCGTCGCCGGTATCGCCCAACAATGTATCCGCACCGCCATTCCCCGACAAAATATCATGCCCAGCTCGACCCCATATAATATTGGACATCGCACCCCCAATTATTTGATTGGCTACCGAGTTACCAATACCAAGAATCGCTGCAGCACCCGACAAGGTTAGATTCTCCAAGTTAGCACCGAGCGTATACGAAATTGATGACACGACCGTATCGCTGCCGTTATTAGCGTTTTCAACGACAACATCTCCAAAACTGTTCACCCGATAAGTATCATCACCTGCACCCCCGGCCATTATATCGATTCCACTCCCGCCATCGAGCCAGTCATTCCCTACATTACCATTTAATACATCGTTACCTGCCAAGCCATTAAGCGTGTCATCGCCATTGCCTCCATTGAGCGTATCTGCACCCGATGTGCCATTAACCGTTATGTCCGGACTACTGACATTGATATCGAAGGCATCTGAAACTGTCAGATTGCCGGTGTCTTTTGCTGTCACAATCACGCTGAATTTACCTGAGGTATTAGGTGTGCCACTGAACGCACGTGTTATCGCATCAAAATTGAGCCATAACGGCAAAGGATTTCCATCTGATAGGGATGCGCTGTAAGTAAGCGCATCGCCGTTCGGATCGATAAATGCGCTGGGATTCATCGTGTAGCTGAAGTTCTCGCCTGCGACAATCGCTTGGTCTGAGAGTGCAGTCTGCAAATTGGGAGCCTGATTATTTGCCAATTTGGCTTTCACTATTGCCAAATCCCAAACGCTACCATCCTCATTAAACCTGATCTCTTCGACTGAGAAAGGGGTCGCGCCATTATTTTCCAGGTAATTCTGGATAATGAGTATATCTCCGGTACCGATAATGGTTAGCACCAGGTTATCTCCGAAACGGCTGACGCGCACTTCATCAGGAATCACGCCATAATCAAATTGCACCGCATCAATCTTTCCGACAGTCGCGTCATAACTATTGATCGTATCCTGACCGAAACCTTTGCCAAACAAATAGGTGTCATTGCCGGCACCACCCATCATAGTGTCGTTTCCAATCCCGCCATTTAGAAAATCATCACCAGCGCCACCATCAAGCGTATCGCTCCCGCCCTCACCCCAGATCACATCATCTTCATTTTTGCCAATAATGTTATTGTCCATTTCCTGCATATTAAGGGTAGGCACAGGGCCAGCAAGCGCGATCAGTTCCGCCATTGTCAATACCGTTCCATCACCAAACTGAATACGCTCCAATCCCATACCAGGCAGATCGGTTGAATTTGGCAGCACGATTTCGACGCCACCGCCCATCCACGTTACAGTCAGCGTAGCATGCATGGTCTGGGTGTATAATACATCTTCAAGCTCAATTCGCCCTCGCACCCCCTCGACGACACGCTGCCCCCATGTAAAGACGATATCTTCCTGATTAATTCCTACCAGATGGAGCATATCCTGTGCTATCGGCTTCAATTTCTGAGCCAATCCAGCGTAAATGGTATTGCTAGAATAAGCCCACCAATGCGCTAGTTGCGTTCCTGTATCCCAAATCGTATCTACCCCTGATTCACCAATGAGCATGACATACATATCTTGACTAAACTTGCCATCCAGAAAATCAATCCCGTCACCACCGACCAACGTATCTTTGTAGTAACCGCCATACAGCGTATCATTTCCTATGTTCCCATAGGAAAATCCACCGATACGTGACTCAGTATCGGTAAAATACGCCACCTCGTTGTTGAGCCAAGGAATACCAGGCGCATAGAGAATATCATTCCCGCCACCACCATCGATTATCGATATCTCGTCCGAGAACCGACTGCTTCTGTAACCCTCAATTGTATTATCGCTGTCGCCGCCTTGAATATGCTCAATTTGCGTATTGATGGTCTCTGTGGTTTGCCAATAACGTTGAATCACATCGGGTGATGCTGAAATCTCGCTATTCGTTATGAAACCGACAATCACACCATTTTCGGATACGGGAATCATGTTGTTGATGTTTGTCACACCGACCGGAACCCCTTGTTTGTAAAATTCGTACCATTCAGAAAAGGGAATATATTGCTGCACTCCTGATGAAGGGACTGTTGGAGGCGTAGCAGGCAAAATATCAAAGACATCGACAGTGGAAAAAGAAGAATCACTGCCATAAGATTGGCGCTGAATTTGGGACGTGTCAGCAGAATTCTCGATCAATGTAAAACGTTGCACGACGATATTCGCTTCATGCACGGATACCAAATTAGCGCGATAGGTCGTTTCATCCACCCGCGTATACAAACCATAATGCGCTTCACTTGTATTGCTGAGCAGATCATTCGACCACTGAGTACGCGCTGCATCCAGAAAATCCGTTTGTAATTGCGCAATATCGATGGCGGGCTCAGGCCAGGCCAGCCAATCAGCGATTCCAACCACCACGTTATTCTCCGCATGGATCATCCAGGTATGCTGCGATACGTAATAATCTTTGATTGTTAATGTCGCTCCACCGCCACGCAATGCTAAAGTCAAATCATTTCCGGCACGCTCGTGGCGCAGATCAGCAAGTAATGTACCTTCCGTCAATATGACAATACTCGCGCCGGTCGGCGATTCCACCACCGTATCGCTACCCAGTAAAATCCAGCCAAAAAGATAGGTGTCATTGCCATCGCCACCCACCAACAGATCATTGCCAGCGTTGCCATCCAGAATATCATTACCTGCATAGCCTTCAATATGATCATCGGCCACTGTACCGATCAAGACGTCATCGCCCATCGTTCCACCAAAAATGTTCGCTGCGAGTGCGTTTATTTCGTTAGCATTCATCAGCGAATTATCATTAAAACGCAATGCCGCTACATTGGATCCCTGAGTAAACCAGTTGTGAAAAAGGATACTGTCTTGACTACCCTCAATTCGCATGAGCAGACTACCATCCGCCAATTTAAAGAAACGAAGATCACTGGCAATGATACCCGCGCCCAGCTGAACCTCATCACCCGCCGCTTCCTCGCTATTCGCTGAAGCAATACTATCAACGCCGTCTCCGCGATTAAACACATAAATATCAGCTCCACTGCCACCCGCATAGTGGTCAGCGCCAATACCGCCCTGCAAAGTATCATTGCCGGTTTGTCCGAATAGCGTATCATTACCTGCTCCACCAATTATCCGATCATCACCGGCGTCACCGAGAAGATAATCATCGCCGCCATGCCCTTTGAGGGTATTGTTATTGATGTTGCCCTGAATCAAATCAGCGCCTGCACCGCCATAAGCTTGAACAATTGAGCTACCCTCAAAGAATGACAGATCCAGAACCACTGCTTCGCGCAGATTCTCGCTCGCCCAGGTTTCCAAATCTATTGAACTGTTCCCATGATCAAATTGAAGTTGCGCGTTCATACCGTAAAGAGCGTCTTGCAGATCAAGTACTCCGCCATTTCCCAAGGTAATGCGCAATATGCTGCTATCTCCTACCCATGTTACATCCGATAGCTTATCCGAAGATTCAGCATCTGAATTGGCCATAAATTCTTGAGACTCACTACTTAGCTTAGTCATCGAACTTAGCAACATACCGCTGCTACCAGTTTCCGCCAGCAAAATGGTGTTATGTCCTACCAAATCGTTGATAAAATCACCTGCCTCGACATTGATATAAATATCATCACCCGCACCGCCATATAATTCGTCATTCCCTGCGCCGCCAATGAGTGTATCGTTACCGCCTCCGCCAAAAAGCTGATCTTCGCCTGTGCCTCCATCGAGAAAATCGTTACCCTGATACAGCAAAGTAACCCCACTGTCATCGCCAACCAGTATATCTCTGTCTGCGCCACCTGCCAGATAATCTGAGCCCCCTCCGCCAATCAGCAGGTCGTTACCGTTACCGCCACTTAAATAATCGTTACCATGCAAAGATGGATCTAAATTCGTATGATAATTATCGCCTATAACAGCATCATCCCCATCTTGTCCAAGGATGGTATCGTTGCCTGCATCACCAAAAATCAGATCACTATCGGCGCCCGCATCAATGGAATCGTTACCACCCCCCGCAAAAATCCAATCATTTCCAGCACCGCTGGAAATGACATCGTCATCACCAGTTACCATCGCAACTTCTGCAAGTGACACGCCGAAGTTATATTCCCGAGTATAGGTGGTAACATTATCTTTTTTGTCTGTTGTACGATTAACTTTCCAGTCGCGATCTACTGATTCGACATTTCTATCGCCCTCAATCGTATCGTTCCCACCCAAACCTATCAAAATATCTTTACCGGCACCGCCCATGAGAATGTCATTACCAGCATTACCAATGAGCGTATCATTGCCTACGCCGCCATCAAGCAGATCGCCCCTTTCCCCGCTTCCAGCCTGGACTTTGCTCAGCGCATAAGCAGCATCCAAAGTGTACTCGATCTCCGCAAAAAGCCTATCGTTGTTCAATTGCCCTCTAATAATGTCACTATCAGTGCCTCCCAGTATGATGTCGTCATCTTTACCTCCAGCGAGGATATCTTCTCCACTTCCGCCCTCGATACGGTCTTTACCATCCTTCCCATCAACTTCGTCATCACCGCCGAGACTTCGAATATGATCATTTTCGGCACTTCCATACAGCATATCTTCACGATCCGCTTGCTCTTCCCACCCACAACAACATTATCAAACTCGTCATAATCAATTGGTTTCTCCGGTTTCAGGTCGCCTAGGATGACACGATCCAATACCGGTGCTTCGGCAACTGCATTATCGCCAAGCGTTATGCCAAGCTTGCCATCGCTCCAATTTTTTATCCGTGCCCTGGCGCTGCCACTGGCGCCAACAAAACTTACCAACAAGTCATACATGCCGTTGTCTTGGGCAGCAAGCAAATAAACCAAGTCGTTCTTCTGGTCTGTCCATGTTTCACCGACTCTTATCCAATCTTTATTGTTGGTCACGCCGCTTCTGCCCTGCGCGATCACGGAACCGAATTGAACAATTCCAGCTCCATCCGTATCCAGCACGGTATCGACACCGTCACCAGGATTGATTATATAAGTATCTAAACCTGCGCCACCCTCCAGATAATCATTGCCTTCAAGACCTTTCAGCGTATCGTCCCCACCGCCGCCATAAAGGTGATCTTCAACAGCCGACGCCGCAGGATTATCCGCATCGTCGCCACCAAAAAAATAACGTGGTGTACTGCCTGATAACTCACCTTGTGAAATCTTATAACCCGTGGCTGCATCTTCATAGTAATCATTAATATTTTGATAGCTATGATTACCTGAACTGAACATGACTGTCGAATCCAGCGGGTTTTTGTCCTCAACATTGAACCAGTTCTTGCGTATCAACATCACCATGCGATCTACCAAATATGATGATGTCAGCGCACCCGAATCACTCTCCTGACTAAAACGATCAAGCGCTCCATTCGAATTGAAAACACCATAATCAATACTTGCCCCTTCAAGAATGAAAGGATTGAGCGCCACCAGTGCAAAGCGCGCTGCCAAACCCTGCTGACCATCGCTCTCAATCCTGGTAATAATAGCGCTGGCGGATAGGTCGGGCAGCAATGCTAACTGGGCCTTGCCCACAGAATCTTTAAATTGAACGCTGTTCTGTAATTCATAAAGGTTGGTATAAAATTTGTCGCGATTGCCTGTTTCCGTCTTCTGATTATCACCCAGCACCATGTTGCCATCCGCAGGATTTAGTAAAATGCTGCGGATGGCATCAAGTGCGGATTCAAGCGTTTTGCTGTTGGATGCCCCAGCCATATCCTTAGTCGAACCGAAGGCATCGATCAGTTTGCTTAGTTGTTCTTGATTCAGATTGGGCGCCAGTTCGGAATAGGCTGAATAAACGGCCAAAGCATCGGTTAACAGACTAATACTGTGATTATTGGTCGATGCTTCTGTTTGGATACTGACAGGCGAACCAAGTTGGTAGCCTAGACCTGCAATGATGGGAAAACCCTCGGAACCACGTATGTTCCAAATATTATCAGTTGCTATGCTGCTTATGCCAAGAACACCGCTCACCTCATCCGCCAAATTACCCAGCAAACCGCCTACGCCTGGTGCGTTGTAAAGATAGGCTTCAGTTACTTGCGCATAATTTTGTTTGACGGCAGCAGCCAGGTAGCCACCCAGACTATGGCCAGCAACGGTAAAACTCTGACCTTGCAGGACACTGGGGTCATTCAGCCAAGCATCTATCTGCAATTTGAGTGCAATAAATTGAGGATTGAGAATTGGAGGTATCGCTGAGGATAATACTCCATCAATGAGCAAATCACTTACCGCAAATTCTGTTCCACGTATTGCAAGATATTTAGCACCGCCTGCTTTTGCTTCAAAAACCGTGGCTGAAACTCCCGTGATTGGATCTGTATATTGATCTGCAATTTGCCATTTCTCGGTAAAGGCGGTGGCTTGAGACACAGACATGCTGACATCATTTTCAGTTAATTCAATCGTGCGTATTGTTCTTCCTGAGAACGTACCGTATGCCGCCTGCGATAACCCAGATTGTGAATAATATATACTGATATTATTCATTCGACGTTCTCCTCAGTGGATTTAATAAAAATTTCCCTAAAAAATATACTTTCATTTCCTTTTGATCTGACAGGGCAATGGTATGAAGAAGGCATCCAAGGGCCAGGCAAGTCGCCTCCTGTTCTGTGGTATTTCACAAATTCCCCCAATAATTTCATATCTGCTCTTCTGATAATCTTGATATGATCCTGTCTCATTGAAGCTTCCTGAGCCCCCTGTAAAACAGGATCACCCTTTTTGAAATAGTAAATATCCCATTGGTAGAGATATTCCGACCCAAGCGTATTCTCACCCTGAGTCGGACGGTAAAAGTTAATTTCTCCCCAGCTATCAAACTTATCCGGTGGTAGTTCTACCGTTTCATACACTCTGATACCCCCGTCGATCGCGCACAAGCGATCAACTTCCCTGTCCAGCCGAGCTTTCTCTGAAAAGAAAGTGGCATAAATGACCGATAAAACAAGCATAAGCAAAATGATTTTTTTCATACATAAAGCCTCTTTATATGTGATGCCAATTAATCCAACGCGGAGTCATATTTCATTTTTACTCAATATAAAAATGTTTCTTATGAACTACGTGCGCTGCAAATAAAATAGGTATCTCATTAAATGGTTCTAATAACTAATTCATTTCACGATAAAAAATATTTTTTGAAAGAAATCTCAGGACTCTCCATATAAAATATAGATTATTATTATGATGTTAATGGATAATTTAGATAGATTCCCCCCTTGCTTTACGACAGGAGGGCATTAATACTTTAATTTCTGAACCATGATCTAATTAGGCAAAAAGCGGGAGAAAATGCACTAAAAGGCTCAACCAAACACGCAATGATTTCTAACTGCTTATCATTGAAAAACAATCTGTAGAAATGATCTTAGAAAGTAAGGAAGCTTGACTACTTTTCGAGTCTGATAGCTCTTATTTCATCCAGCATGGCGCGATGATTCAGATAATCAATAGCAATGGGAAACGCGGTATGGTTGTGCACCAGCCGCAGGGAGGGGTAAGAATAAACATTTAGATTTCTTGCCTGTTGAATTTGATGCTGCAATTCATTTTCTATCGCTGCACTCTTCAAATCTTCGATAAAGGTTTGCTCGTCTAATCCAATCTCGTGGGCACACGCTTGCAAGGTTTCTAACAACGAGGGGTTTTTTGCTTGTTGATAATATGCAGTCTGTATAACACGTATCATTTCCGCTTCAGCATCCGCGCGTTGCTTTTTGGCTACCAGCACAGACCGGCAGGCCGGATAGGTTGAACGAATAGGTATGTTACGCGACCAGAAGTCCCAATTGAAGCGTACTCCAGGAACAGTTTGCCCAATACGTCGCCATGCCTGCTGCACTATTTTTTGCGTTGCGAGTGGCATCGGCTCGGTGGCATCCGGTGCTAGCCCGCCTGCGAGATAAACAATCTCTATGTCTGGCGGCAGATCCTGTTGCAATGCAGTCCAGCTTTGGCTGAATGCATAGCACCAGCTGCACATAGGATCATGAATATAGTAAAGGATAGTAGTCGATTTCAAAATAACATCACTTTAGAACAAATAGATTCAATTGACCGTGTATAACCATGTCGGTTTTTATAAATCACTTGTCGTTTTGCCCAAATATACTGAAACAGGAAAAACCGCCGGCAAATCAGGAAGGTTGACGCGGAATCAAGCGAGAGTTGATATGGCAAGTTTCTCAGGAACAACTTTCTAACGATTCAGGTTAGGAATTTTTGGCTAAATGAATACAATCGATCCAAGCTCTAGTCATTTTAATGATTGCGTGTAACCGCGAAGCTTGCTAATTGCAACAGGCACTTTTTATTTTCTGAATCTGGCAGAGAAGCTATTGCAGCCACTGCTGTTGCCACTTCATCTTCAGCGCATTTTTTTGTATATTCTAAAGCTGCTGTTTGGCGAATCACATTCAGGACGGGTTCAAAACCATCTTTTCCGCCATCTTCAATTGCCTTCCGAATGATATTAGCTTGCTCCTCTGTACCCATACGTATGGCATATATTAGCGGCAATGTAGGTTTCCCTTCAGTCAGATCGTCACCTAAATTTTTACCAATATCTTGATTATTGGCGGAATAATCAAGCATGTCATCGACAAGCTGAAACGCGGTTCCTAAATGCATACCATAAATTGACATCGCATTTTCTTCTTCGGGTGTGGCATTACCTAATATTGCGCCGAGTCGGCTTGCTGCTTCGAATAATTTAGCTGTTTTAAATCGAATTACTTGCAGATAATTTTCTTCGGAGACTTGTGGATCACGGCAATTGAGTAACTGTAAAACCTCACCCTCAGCAATTGTGTTAGTCGCATCGGCAAGCACTTGCATCACACGCATATTGTCGACTTCCACCATCATCTGGAACGCGCGAGAATAAAGAAAATCCCCTACTAAAACGCTGGCTGCATTGCCAAACAATGCATTGGCGGTTTCTCTATTGCGCCGCAACTCCGATTCATCCACCACATCATCGTGCAATAGCGTTGCGGTATGAATAAACTCAATAACGGCCGCCAGGTTATAATGGAATTTTCCAGAGTAACCAAAAGTGCCCGCGGATAATATGACTAAGGCAGGACGCAAACGCTTGCCACCACTGTTAATAATATACTCACTAACTTGACGAATCAGCAGGACATGGGAATGTAATTTATCCCGTATGACATTGTCGACTATGCTCATATCTTGAGCAATAAAACTTCTTATATGTTCGATTGACACAATATTACCTTGTAGAAAACGCTATGTTAGGAATGACGATACCCAAGTGTCAAGCAGAATGATTAATCGTTAGAAATTTTCCACCACAATCAAGGGTTATTTATGTATAATTCTCGGTTCTGTATAAGGGAAGTATGGAGTTAAAACATGTATGCGGTGATAAAAACCGGCGGTAAGCAATATAAAATTCAGGTAGGTGAGAAATTGAAAATAGAGCAGCTGAAAGTGGAAACTGGCAGTGAGCTTATTATCGATCAAGTATTGATGGTTGCCAAAGATGACAAAGTATCGGTGGGAACACCACTGGTTAGTGGTGCAACAGTCAGCGCAACTGTACTCGGGCAAGGACGTCACGATAAGATTCGCATTTTCAAGATGCGGCGTCGCAAACACTACCAAAGACATCAAGGTCACCGGCAGAATTACACTGAAATTGAAATTACGGGCATTTCAGCTTAAGGAGTTGATAAATGGCACATAAGAAAGCAGGCGGAAGCTCAAGAAATGGACGCGATTCACACTCAAAACGCCTTGGAGTCAAGCGCTATGGTGGTGAATTAATTTCAGCAGGGTCAATCATTATCAGACAACGCGGCACACAAGTTCATCCGGGAGTAAATGTAGGCATCGGTAAGGATCATACTTTATTTGCCAAAGTGACAGGAAAAGTAAGCTTCAGCATAAAAGGCGCATTTAAGCGCAAAACAGCAAGCGTGATACCTGCATAAAGAATAGAAATAGAATAACGTACTTACTCAAAAAGCCCTGTCAGATGTGATGGGGCTTTTTTATTTGCAGAATTACACCATTAGGAATATACAATCCGTTACTTATGAAATTTATTGATGAAGCGGTTATCGAGGTTTATGCGGGCAAAGGCGGTGATGGCGTCGCAAGCTTCCGGCGGGAGAAATACATCCCCAAAGGTGGGCCTGATGGCGGCGACGGCGGACGTGGCGGCAGTGTATTTGTGGTGGCGGATCGTAATATTAACACTCTAATTGATTATCGCTTTGCCCGCATCCACCGAGCCAAGAAAGGCCAGAATGGACAAGGCTCGGATCGCTATGGCAGAAGTGCCGAGGATATCGTGCTGCGCATGCCCGTAGGCACGGTAATCAAAAATATCAACACCGATGAAACCATCGCAGACCTGATTCATGATCAACAAAAAATTCTTTTGGCCAAAGGCGGATCTGGCGGAATTGGTAATCTGCACTTTAAATCCAGCACCAACCGTGCGCCACGGCAGTTCACCCATGGTGAACCAGGGCAGGAATTCGAGTTGAAACTAGAGCTCAAGGTTCTCGCTGATATAGGATTACTCGGCATGCCAAACGCTGGAAAATCCACGCTCATCCGCGCTGTCTCAGCCGCTCGTCCAAAAGTTGCAGATTACCCATTTACAACCTTACAACCGAATCTCGGTGTGGTTCGAGTCGATCATAATCGCAGCTTTGTCATGGCGGATATTCCTGGATTGATCGAAGGAGCTGCCGAAGGCGTTGGATTAGGTCATCGCTTTTTGAAACATCTGACTCGCACCCGGCTATTATTGCATGTGATCGACATGATGCCGCTCAATGTAGAAACCGATCCCGTTCATGAAGCTCAAGCACTTGTCAAGGAATTAGAGAAATATGACGAATCCTTATATCAAAAACCACGCTGGTTGGTATTGAATAAAACCGACATGATGCCAGAACAAGAACGCGACGAGCTATGCCGTCAATTTGTCGATAAATTGGAATGGAAAGAAAATTACTTTATTATTTCCGCATTAACAGGTGAAGGGTGCAAACATCTAACCTATGCCATCATGGAATATCTGGAACAGCATTTGCCACCACAACCTGACAGCTCTATTCCAGAAGACGAGTTACCGAATCAATGTTAAAACAAGCACGCCGCGTTGTCATCAAAGTAGGCAGCAGTCTGGTCACCAATGAGGGCAAGGGGCTCGACCATACCGCACTGGCCGGTTGGGCAGCACAAATTGCCACGTTAAAACAGATGGGTAAAGAAATCATTCTGGTTTCCTCAGGTGCGATTGCCGAAGGTATGCAACGACTAAACTGGGAAACCCGCCCTACCGCACTGTACGAATTGCAAGCTGCGGCTGCAGTAGGACAAATGGGATTGGCACAAGCTTATGCTTCAAATTTTTCACAATACAATTTGCAAACCGCCCAAGTACTTTTGACTCATGAAGACTTATCCAACCGGAAACGTTATCTTAATGCTCGTTCAACCTTGATGACATTGTTAAAACTTAACATCATTCCCATTATTAATGAAAATGATACCGTAGCAACTGATGAAATTCGTTTTGGCGACAACGATACACTAGCGGCACTGGTAACCAATCTAGTTGAAGCTGATACGCTGGTAATACTGACCGATCAGGCTGGTTTATATACGAGCGATCCACGCAGAAATTCAGATGCAAAACTATTAAATGAGGTCAATGCAGGTGATCCTACGTTGGAAAAAATGGCCGGTGGTGTCGGTAGCGGTATCAGCCGCGGCGGCATGCAAACCAAAGTAATCGCCGCCAAACGCGCGGCGCGCAGCGGTGCGAATACCATCGTCGCATCCGGTCACGAAAACAACGTGTTGGTACGACTGAACCAAGATGAAGCTATCGGTACGCGTTTCTTAGCCCGAGTGCCTGTATTGGCCGCACGCAAGCAATGGTTAGCTGATTACTTGCAAGTACGCGGTCACGTCATATTGGATCAAGGTGCTGTAAAAGCGCTTTGTGTTGATAGAAAAAGTTTATTACCCATCGGCGTCACTGCCGTAGATGGTGAATTTGAGCGTGGAGAAACTGTATCCTGTCTCGACGAAGAAGGCAAAGAAATAGCACGCGGCTTGATAAATTACAGCGCGGTAGAAACACAAAAAATTCTGAAGCAAGCCAGCAGTAAAATAGAAGCCATATTAGGATACGTAGATGAACCAGAGCTCATACATAGAAATAACCTGGTGCTACTTTAATTGAATCGCCCCCGATTTTCTGGAGACATGTTTTCTTGAATCAAGCTGCATCAGCTGACTCTTCCTGTTGGCGATGATACGCCTTTTCAAATTCTGCCGGTGGGACATATCCGATTGCGTCCAGCAGTCTTCGATTGTTGAACCAATCCACCCATTCCAATGTGGCAAATTCTACTTCTTCGATACTACGCCAAGGACCGCGATGCCGTATGACTTCGGTCTTGTACAAACCATTGATGGTTTCGGCTAGCGCGTTGTCATAAGAATCTCCGATGCTTCCGACAGAGGCGTCAATATTTGCCTGCGCCAAACGTTCCGTATAGCGAATCGATAAATACTGGCTGCCTCGATCACTGTGATGAATCAATCCTGCGGTTTCCCGCCGTGCCCATAGCGCCTGTTCCAATGCATCCAGTACCAGATCCGTTCGCAATGAACGACTCACTCGCCAGCCAACGATGTATCTTGCAAATACATCGGTAATAAAAGCCACATAAACAAAACCAATCCACGTCGCCACAAATGTGATGTCTGCCACCCACAATTGATTTGGCCGGGAAGCTACAAATTGCCGGTTAACCTTGTCCGTTGGCCGGTCAAGAAAATCGTCCGAAATGGTTTCCAACACTTTTTGCCGCGTCGAACACCTTGCATTCCAAGCTTCTTCATCAACCG
>NZ_CADEGP010000066.1 GCF_902826915.1 uncultured Nitrosomonas sp. | reverse complement strand
TCATCAAATCACCATGGTTCATGGTCAGGATGATGGAAAATGACTTCAACAATGAATAAAGCACCCCGCCGCAAGCAACGAGGTATTAAAAGCGCTCTTCAGACTGCTGGTTTTCAACCAGCCTTCGCCCCAAGGAGCGAGGAATTAAACCCGGAAGAGATTAATTACCGACAAGTCTCTTTTTATTTTGGAGGCAAAAAATGGCAACGCAAAGTATTAATGTGGCAGACCTGGATGGAGAGAATGGTTTTCGTCTGGTTGGCGCGCAGGGGTCAGGTATTTCAGGCACCTGGGTGAGCAATGTAGGAGACGTCAATGGCGATGGTCTGGATGATGTGATTGTTAGTGGTTTTAATTTGATCAGCTATGTGGTGTTTGGTAAGGTCGATGGATTTGATGCCACGTTGAATTTATCCAATCTTGACGGCAGTAATGGTTTCCGACTGGATAGCGGAGCAAGCTCGGTCAGCAGCGCGGGGGATGTCAATGGCGATGGGTTGGATGATTTAATCGTTGGTAAACATTTTGGTAATACGCATTACTACTACGGTAATAGCTATGTGGTATTCGGCAAGTCATCGGGATTTGATGCGGAGGTAAATTTATCCGATCTTGATGGCAGCAATGGTTTTCGTCTGGATGGCGCGGCGGCGTATGATTATTCAGGTTTTTCAGTTAGTAATGCGGGTGATATCAATGGAGACGGTTTTGATGATGTGATTATTGGCGCTTACGGAGCTGATCCGAATGATAATGGTTCCGGCTCCAGCTACGTGGTGTTTGGCAAGTCATCGGGATTCGATGCGACGATGAATCTGTCTGTTCTCGATGGCAGCAATGGTTTTCGTCTGGATGGAGGAGCGAGTGCGATCAGCAATGCGGGGGATGTCAATGGCGATGGTTTTGCTGATTTGATCATTGGGGATTCTTCAGCTGACCTGAACGGACGCAATTCCGGCTCCAGTTACGTGGTATTCGGGCGCGCATCGGGATTTGATGCGACGATGAATTTATCCGATCTGAATGGCAATAACGGTTTCCGGTTGGATGGAGCGACGATTAATGATCTCTCGGGCCGTTCTGTAAGCAGTGCGGGGGATGTCAATGACGATGGTTTTGATGATTTGATTATTGGTGCGCCTTTGGCTAATCCGGAAGGAGTGACCGGTTCCAGTTACGTGGTATTTGGGCGTGCATTAGGATTTGACGCGGCAATGAGTCTATCCGGTTTGGATGGTGATAATAAGGGATTTCGTATTGATGGTCCGGGATTTGTCTCACATGAGAACCCTTTAGGCAACTCGGTTAGCGGCGCCGGGGACATGAATGGCGATGGTTTTGATGATTTGATCGTGAATGCGCCCAATTCGAGTTCAAACAGCGATGATTCCGGCCCCGGTTACGTCATATTCGGTCGTAGCGAATTCACCGATGGCGGCGTGGATTTCCCGCCTCTGACGGAGGTGAGGGAGCCAATGATCAGTATTAATTTATCCAGTATGGATGCCAGTGACGGTTTTCGTTTGAATGTGCTTGATAGTTATTATCTGGGTGCCATATCGGTCAACAGCGTGGGCGATATGAACGGTGACGGTTTTGATGATATGGGAATCGGGCTTGTCTTTGAGAAGTACTATGGAGGAAGTTACGTCGTATTTGGTAAAGATTCAGGTTTTGATGCCACACTAGATTTGACTGGATTTGACGGTAAAAATGGTTTTGTGCTTGGCGGCACCAATCAAAGTTTTGTCGAAGGTATCGGCGATATGAATGGTGATGGGTTTGACGACGTAGCTCTTATTACAGGCTCAGCTGGTTATTATAGTTTTTACAGCTCCGCGTACATCATATTTGGCAAGTCGGGTGATATTAAGCCCGGGAATTTATCCAATCTTGATGGGAATACCGGATTTCGCATCGAAGGAGTGCCTGATGGTAATTTTACCGGTAGATCATTTAGTGGTGCAGGCGATATCAATGGTGACGGTTTTGATGACGTCATCATAGGCTCCGAATTCGCTCCATTTCAATACAACGATGAAGCCAGTTACGTGGTGTTTGGTAAATCATCCGGTTTTGATGCAGTGGTAGATGTCGCCGAACTTGATGGGAATAATGGTTTTCGCATCGATGGTTCGGTTGAATCGGTTAGCAATGCAGGAGACATCAACGGCGATGGGTTTGATGATGTGATTGTTGACGGCAATATTGTATTCGGAAAATCTTCAGGTTTTGATGCCACGATGAACTTGTCCGATCTTGACGGCAGTAATGGTTTTCACATTGATGGTACTTTCGGAGGAGTCAGCAGTGCGGGAGATATCAACGGCGATGGGATTGATGACGTCATTATTGGACGGGGTATTGTATTCGGTAGATCATCAGGATTTGAAGCCACGTTGAACTTATCCGATCTGGATGGAAATAATGGCTTTCTTCTGGATAGAATTGGAAGTGGTAGTGGATTTTTCGATAATGCAATCAGCGGAGCCGGAGACGTCAACGGCGACGGCTTTGACGATTTGATTTTTAGCAGTTCCGGTTTTAGTTACGTGATGTTCGGTAAGGCATCCGGGTTTGATGCCACGGTAAAAGTGTTGGAACTTGACCGCACGAATAGTGTTCGTTTCGATGGAGCGTCACGTTGGGTTAGCGGGGCAGGAGACATCAATGGAGATGGATTTGATGATTTAATGGTCGCCGATCCGGGTTCTGATCCTGGTGATGACGCGGCTTATGTGATCTTTGGCAAAAGTCAGTTTACCGGTACCGTAACCTATGTGGGCATTCCTGAAAATAATGATGTTTTTACAGGCACCGAGGCGGCGGAGCGTTTTGATGCGAATGATGGTAATGACTTATTGATCGGCGGTGGCGGGGCGGATGTGATGTATGGAGGGCTCGACGATGACACTATCCGGGTGCCCGATCTGGATTTCCAGTTGGTTGACGGTGGCAAAGGGCACGATACGCTGGCTTTGGATGGAAGCGGAATACATCTGGATCTGGCTGATGTTCGGGGAAAAATCAATGGCATTGAAACGATAGATCTGAGCGGTAACGGAAATAATACGTTGAAATTAACCACAGCGGAATTGCTTGCTCTGCCCAGCGATACTTCAGGCACCTTGATCGTCAAGGGTGATTTCGGCGATGAAATTACTGTACGCGGTAATCATTGGGTGGATGGAGGAATCCAAGGTGGTTTTCATACGTACAAGCAGAATGGAGCGGTATTGAAGGTGGATGAGGCAGTGCGGGTTGAATTCTCGGATATTGGTATCATCAATTTGTCCGGTCTCAATGGTAAAAATGGTTTTCGCCTGGATGGAGTGGACGCGCGTGACGATTTGGGTAGGCTGGTAAGTAGCGCTGGAGATGTCAATGGTGATGGTTTTGATGATTTGATGGTTGGTACGCCATATGCTGATCCGAACGGTTTATCTTCAGGCTCCACCTATGTAGTGTTTGGCAAGGCTTCTGAATTTGATGCCAAGATGGATTTATCCAGTCTTGACGGCAGTAATGGTTTTCGCCTGGATGGAGTAAAAAATAGTGATTGGTCAGGTGATTCCTTTAGCGATGCGGGAGACGTGAATGGTGATGGTTTTGATGATTTGATTATAGGTGCCTACAGAGCTGGAAATTTCTCGGGTTACAGTTATGTTGTGTTTGGTAAATCGTCAGGTTTTTCTGCGGTGATGAATTTATCCGATCTTGATGGGAAGAATGGTTTTCGCATGGATGGTGAAGTAGGTGGTCGATCGGGTGCCTCTGTGAGCAGTGTGGGTGACGTTAACAGTGATGGTTTTGACGACGTGATTGTTACGGCCGGTACCACTGATTCCAGTTACGTGGTATTCGGCAAGGCTTCAGGATTCAGTGCCACGATGAAACTATCCGGATTGAATGGCAGTGACGGGTTTCGCCTGAATCAAGCGGCAAGCTCGGTCAGTAGAGCGGGAGATGTCAATGGCGATGGGTTCGGTGATGTGATTATTGGTGGTGTCTTTGGTGTCGCTTCGAATTATATTTCCTCTAATTATGTGGTGTTCGGTAAAGCTTCAGGTTTTGATGCGACGATGAATCTATCCGGCCTGGATGGTACCAACGGTTTCCGACTGGATGGTGAAGCAATCTTTGATTCTTCGGGCTCCTCTGTGGCCGGAGCGGGAGACGTTAATGGCGATGGCTTTGATGATGTGATTATTGGTGCTTTTCGTGCTGATCCGAATGGCAATGAATCCGGCTCCAGTTATGTGATATTTGGCAAGGCATCCGGATTTGATGCGACGATGAATCTATCTGGCCTGGATGGTATCAACGGTTTCCGCCTGGATGGTGAAGCAGTGTTTGATCATTCAGGTATTTCTGTGGACGGAGCGGGGGACGTAAATGGTGATGGCTTTGACGATTTAATTATTAGTGCAGCCAACGCCAGCCCGAATGGTGCTCTCGGTTCAGGTTCCAGCTATGTAGTATTTGGCAAAGTATCCGGATTTGATTCCACGATGGATTTATCCAGTATTGATGGCAACAATGGTTTTCGCCTGGATGGCGAAGCAGAAGGTGATCGATCGGGTTTGTCAGTCAGCAGCGCGGGTGATGTGAATGGTGATGGTTTTGATGATTTGATTGTCGGTGCGCCTGATGCTGCTGCGAATGGTGACGAATCTGGCTCTAGCTATATCATATTTGGCCGCAGCAGCTTTAGTGATGAGGTGGATTTCCTCGGTACGCCCGGAGACGACATTTTCACCGGTACCAAAGCGGCGGAGAGCTTTGAGGGTGGTGATGGCAACGACCGCATGATCGGCCGCGGCGGCGCGGATTCGTTCGATGGCGGTACGGGCAACGATTACATTCGCATCTCGGACGACAGCTTTGAATGGGCCGATGGCGGCGCCGGTACCGACATTCTGGGACTGGCCGGAAGCGGTTTTAATCTGGATCTATCCAATGTGATCGATAACATTCACGGCATTGAGACTATCGCTTTATATGGGGTTGGCGACAATATGTTGACCCTGACGGCGCAGGATGTCCTCGATCTGTCGGATACGACGAATACTCTCAAGGTTAAAGGCAACGCCGGAGATAGCGTGGTTGGGCTGAACAGCGGTTGGACCGATGGCGGCGTTCACGGTAACTTCCATACCTATACGCAAGGTGACGCGGTGCTGCTGATCGGGGTGGATGTGACGGCGGATTTCCCGGTAGCCTGACAAATCGTTCAAAAAACTATCGGATTGGTATGTGGTGCTGATCTGTGGTGATCTATAAAAGGTCGCTTGAATCGTGAAGCGACCTTTACTATTTTGGCTTCACGTTAGAGTTGATTTGTGATGGCCCTTGATTGACTGTGCTTGATCGCCTTGGTGCGTATCATCACCCCGTTTATTGATGGCAGAAAATAATAAGATTTTAATTAGTTGTTAAGCGCCAACTTCATGTAGAGTGTCGCCGGGTTATAATTCCTCTCACTTTACCGGGTTGCTGATGAATCTGATGAATCTGATGAATCGATTATCTCTTTTGCGAATGCTTGTTGATTGGCTTGCGAACCCGGCTCTACAGCTACTATGAACGTTATTCGGTAAGTATGTTGCAAAAATTAACGCTGTTATTTCCGCTATGGATGATTCTGTTGTGCACGGGCGCATTATTTTGGTCGGAGTGGTTTGTTTTTTTGAATCAAGGCTCCATCGTCGTGCTAATTCTGGCATTTGTCATGCTGTGTATGGGGCTAACACTCACCTTCGATGATTTTCGCCGGATTGTCCGCATGCCTAAAGCAGTAGCAATCGGTTTTGCGGTGCAATATTCCATCATGCCATTATTAGCTTACAGCATCGCTTATGCGCTCAATTTACCCGATTATTTTGCGGTTGGCCTGATTTTGGTGGGCTGTTGCCCTGGCGGAACAGCTTCAAATCTCGTGACTTATATCGCTAAGGCAGATGTGGCACTTTCCGTTGTCATGACGGTTTGCTCCACCCTGGCTGCAGTCGTGCTGACGCCGTTACTCACGCAATTGTTTGCCGGTGCGCTTGTTCCGGTGGATAGTTGGTTATTGTTCAAACAAACATTGCAAGTCGTAATACTGCCCGTTGCGCTGGGCGTTCTGCTCAATCGCTGGGTACCGGGATTGGTGCAAAGCGTGATGCCAGTTGCACCTTTGCTGTCGGTGTTGGGGGTATGCGTAATCTGCGCCATTGTGTTTGCAGCTCATGCGGAATCCATTCTCACTCATGGCGCTGAATTGCTGCTTGCGGTAGCCTTGCTGCATGGGAGCGGTTTTTTTATTGGCTATCACTTGGCAAAATTATTAGGTTGTCAGTTGCAAACCGCGCGTACGATTGCGGTTGAAGTGGGCATGCAAAATTCTGGTTTGGCCATTGTGCTGGCAAAACAGGCTTTTCCAATGCTGTTGTTGACACCTGTTGTAGGTGCAGTTTCAGCGCTCATGCATTCATTGATTGGTAGCTTGTTGGCTGTTTTCTGGCGTATTCGAATCACACCTTAGTTGTATTCAACAGATACAGATCTATATGGGTTGTTCCGAGTCTTCTCCAGTATCTCTATTCAGAAGAAAAACAAGAAATCATAGCCAAGCATTTTTTCAGACGACTTGTGCACATGCTACGCAGAACGGAGATTCTGCGTGACGCTAGCATGACTTTCGATATAGCGCTGATGTTTCTTTTCCTTGATGGCATCAACATGTACCAGAATTAAAGCATCCACACAATTTGAAAATTCTGGATCGATATTAAACCCTAGAAATTCGCAACCGCCCAGTTCGCATAGCTCCACGTATTGCTTATACAAAACCGGAACTTTCACGCTCAGCTCTTCCGTTTTTTCTTTGAGCCGTGCATAGGCTTGTTTATATTCTGTCTCATCCACAACCTGCCTGAATGGCATAAAATCAATTACTACATCAAATTCAAATGGCAGTTTAGGCAGCACAAGCTGCTTATCATTACCAAACAGCTCTTTATAAAAGCTGGCAATTACCTTTTGCGCAGGCTGCGGCAGAGCAATACTCATCGAAACCGGCCCAACCAGATAGCGAATCTCAGGGTGTTGATACAGATAAGCGCCAATGCCATACCAGAGATAATCCAAGCTTCGCTTCCCCTGATATCTGGGTTGAATAAAACTGCGTCCCAACTCAATCGCCTGCTCGAGATAAGGCGTGAAGGCTGGGCTAAAGTCAAACAAGCTCTGCGTGTACAAGCCTGCTTCTCCCTGTGCTTTAATGATCTTCTGCGCTTCACCAATGCGGTAAGAGCCAATAATTTCTAGTTCATCTTCGTTCCACAGAATAAGGTGACGATAATAACGGTCGTAACTATCAACATCCAGCGCGTTGCCAGTGCCTTCCTGCACCTGACGGAACGATAATTCACGCAGCCGCCCAATTTCCCTCATCACGCTGGAGTTGGGCATATAATCGAACAAATAAATATGCTTGCCATCTTGAGTTTTGCCGATCAGTTGCGACGCTTTCAATTCTTTGCGAATTAACTTGGCGCGGGCAGGATGGATAATATTCTCAACCGACTTGAACAGCTCTTTTTTCTTCTTTTTTCCGAGCCAATAGACTTGTTTGCGCATCAGCTTTGCCGCTACTTTTTTGGACAAATTCATCGCCGCAATCGATTCCCATGGAATCGGCTTGCCGACACGGAATAGAATCTCACCACCTTTCTTATTGAACATTTCATTAACTAGCATCATCGTTCCGAAAGGTTTATAAATGCTGGACAAGCCATAAAATAGCGTGGAATTTTTGCCGCCAATATGCACTGGAACAATAGGTGCCTTGGTTTTCTTGGCTAAAGACAAAAACACGGTGTTCCATCTGCCATCGCGAACTCCAAATGGAGAAATGCGCGACACCTCCCCGGTGGGAAATAAAATCACCGCTTGCTCAGATTCCAATGCTTCAATGATCTGAACCATACTGTCGCGATGACTGGTAGATTTGGATACATCATCAACTGACAGGAACAGGCTCTGCAGCGGATCGATGCAATCCAGCAAGGTCGTTGCAACGACCTTTACATCGGTGCGAATCTCAGACACCAGCTTCAACAGCGCCAATCCGTCCAAAGAACCAAGCGGATGATTGGCAACAATCAACACCCGACGTTGATCTGGAATGCGTGCGCGATCTTTGCTGGAAACCTGGAACGAAAAATTAAAGTGTTCCAGCACTGCATCGTTAAACTCTAGTCCCTCCAAATGCCGGTGCATTCCAATGAAACAATTGATCTCCTCCTGATGCAGCAGTTTCTTCAATATCGAAGAAGCGGCTTTCATCAATGGCTTAGCATTGGCTTCATTCGCATGCTGAAAATAATCTTTCAGTATCGCATCTACATCCAGCATAAGGTTGACCTCATTACAAAAATTGAATGCTGAACAAGATAGCTAATGAGTATGACAAGATAATGACAAACAGTTAATAATCAGAGCACATGGCACCATGCTCGTACAGCGTAATAAAAATGTACCCTACTTCGTGAATCACAAGTTCGACGCATCAATCAACTTATGATTATCGCCAAGGTATTTCAAATCTATTTTCATTCTTATTCGATTCATCGTCTCCGCTAAAGCTAGAGATTCAGAAAGCGTAGTGATTGAACTTTTCAATTTTCCTTCTCGTATATATACATTGATTGACTTCTGCCGCTTCTTGCTGGTATCCAGCATTCCCTCACGAGATTCGAAGCAGTTTTCTTAAACGCCAGAGAACGATTAGGCGAGCACGCTAGAACATTGGGATTCAAATCATTCCTTTGGAGTCCCTAATAAAAGCAATATGCGGAATATGTGTTTGAATGGCGCTTGCTAGTGAAGCAACCTGCTCTTGTGGATTTTGCGGCATGATACCAGCTTGTTCGTCGGCACCGGTTACTCCGGAAATGCCAGCGCTTGAATTTCTGAAGCTTTCGATCCAAAGAAATGAAATGCCGAGGCGAGCGAATAAATACCGATAATTAGTAAAATACAGAATCATACCGTACGCGTGACTTCTTCCGAAAAAGCAAGCAAATGGCGATTATGGGTGCATATTGCCACCGATAACCTCAAAGAGGTGTAGAGGCATATAAATAAAAGAAGATGAATTCTTTTTAGAGTCTGGAGATATCGGATTTTACTTCACTTAACAGTTTCTCGGCATTAAATTTTTAGTACGTTGAAAATGAAAGATATTATATGAGTTGATTTAGATTCAAACAAAATTTGAAGCAACCCACTGTTTGATCACATTTATCAACCATATCGGTTCATCCAGTGGAAGATCATGCCCTGCTGATTCATGCTGGATGTAGTCTGTATCCCAGACTTGCGCCAATCTTAGGCTGCAGCGGCAATCCACAAGGCGATCAGCTTGACTGGTTACAATAAGTATTGGTTGCTGCGGTTTGGTTGAGATTGAAAATTTTACGGCAGCGAGCACTTGATTTCTGGCACTTGCTTTGGATACCGGGCATTGTTGTTGCCATTGTTGCCAGAATTTCAGCAGTTTGTTGTCATGTCGATGAAGGTTTGAAGTCAACCTCAGAATATCTGTCTCCTTTTGTGCAGCAGAATGAAAAATCATGCGTAGAACATGTGGATAAGCCGTCCAGCGCAGACGATGATAAAATGGCGACAACAATCTTGCGCTGGTGTTAATCAGCACCGCAGCCTCAACTTCATCAGGGTAGCGCGTCATCCAATCAATCGCAATCATTCCGCCCATTGAAAGTGAAATCAGTCTGAGTGGTTGGCTACTATCTATTTGTTGACGCAATGCCTCAGTTATCCCGGCGATGGTTTTCGGACTGGTTTCATGGTAGCGTGTGCCATTGCCCGGGATATCGGGTGTGCTGATGATGGCATTGGGAAAGTGCTGTTGCAGATCAGCGGTAAAATTTCCCCAATGCCTGGCTTCCCGCAATAATCCGCGTATTAATACAAAATGCTCACGATCTTTCATGCATACCAATGCGTCAGTGCTTGCCGTTCCAATTCCTCTGCATCACTGTTATTGATCCAATCTTGATACGAAAGTGTGGCATGCATCAGAAACTCCATTAAAATTAGATGACTTCTTAGCACCCGGTTGAGTCGGTGCGGCTTAATTGGATGATATAGGCCAAGTAGTTGGCGCAGCTGTAGCGGATTCTTGCGAATCCAGCGCCACGAGCCCATTTCCAGCGTCAATGGTAGAAACACATTGTTACTCTCGAGTGACTTCAAATACAAAAAATCCCATAAATCACCATGCACCAGATAATGCTGCGATTGCGGCTCAAACTGATAATCCTGATGTGGATAAGTCTGCATAAACAGTTTTCGCAGATAACATACTTCCTTTAAATGCTTGATCGGCTCCAGCCTGCTCCGGGCATAAGGAAACCAAATTTGGTTACGAAAGCCGAAGCCAGAATGACAGTCGAGCACCAGACTGAATGGCGCAGACAAAACTTCTTTGGCGATAAAATCACATAATGCTTGTGCTTCAGGTTGCATCGAATCACTCGCCTTTCCACGATACCATGGCAGAACAGAAGAAATTCGATGTCCTCCAGCAAGTAAGATAGTTTTTTCCTGGCTATCAACTGGAGAATTTCGCATTAAATCAATTCCCTGTCCATTAGAGCGAGTTTTGTTCAGCATTCCGACCGGATTTACGATGGGCAAAAAATGAATGCGCACCCGCGACAGAATCTCAACTAATACCCGATCCCACTTTAGGCGTTCCAGCAAGCCTTCGAGAAAAGCAATGACGACTTGAGTACCGATGCGTTCCAAGCCATGAACACCGGCGACATATGTCACGCACGGTACATCCGGACCACGCTTGCCGATTGTCAGGGCGTATATTGGTAGCTTGTCATTGTCACGCGACACTTGGCAAAGTACTTGACTGTGTATATGCGTCGCATTGTCCTCTTGAAGAATCGCTTCAATTTGTTCGAACTCGGGAAATGGCTGTTTAATCATTAATGAGACGGGTGTCTTTTATAGGTTGGGGGCCACCAAAATCTAGGCCCGGCAAAAAACGAATCTTACTTGAATCCATTCCTATGCAGCAAAGAATCAATACAAAGATCACTTTTTTTATTTTTTCACAAAGAATTCATCAATATTTCACAAATGCTTCAAGGAAACTTAACAATGTCGCTTTATGCTGTCATGCCATCACTCATTCACTTAAAAGGTATTTATGATAAAGCATCAACCTCCTATCAAGGTGAGAAGCGTTTGGATTTCCGATGTTCATCTCGGGTTTCGCGGCTGCCAGGCAGAAGCTCTATTGCATTTTCTACATTCGGTAGAAACTGATTATCTTTATTTGGTGGGTGATATTGTCGATTTTTGGAGTATCCGGAAAAATCCTTACTGGCCTCAACATCATACCAATGTGATCCGCTCCATCCTGGGTAAAGCCAAGCATGGCACCAAAGTAATTTATGTGCCGGGCAATCATGATGAAGCCTTGCGCGATTGTGTTGGGCATATATTCGGTAATGTGGAAATTCACCAGGATTATGTACATACCACAACCGACGGCAGAAAATTGCTGGTCATGCATGGTGACGAGTTTGATATGATTGTTAAAAATAGCCGCTGGCTCGCCAAGCTGGGCAATATCGCTTACGACACCTTACTTGATCTCAACCACTATATCAACGGCCTACGGAAACTCATGGGTTATTCTTATTGGTCTCTTTCTGCATACTTGAAGTTAAAGGTAAAAAATGCAGTCAGTTACATTGGCAGTTTTGAAGAAGCACTGGCGCATTTGGCCAAGGATCGCGGTGTTGATGGTGTAGTGTGTGGGCACATCCATCATGCTGAATTACGGGAAATCAATTCGGTGTTGTACTGCAACGACGGTGACTGGGTAGAAAGCTGCTCCACCTTGCTGGAACATCTTGATGGATCATTAGAATTGGTTTTCTGGTCTGATCGATTTGAACAATACAAAAACAACGTAGAAGAAGAATTGCTGGCTAGCAAAAATGCGGCCTAAAACCATTTGAATCACTCATCGCACCCAAGAACTATTTTAAGTCTGGATGGCGGCGGCAGTCATTTGCTAATTCAACTTGGCGTCCTGGCATGTCTGGAAAATGATACCGGCACTTCGACCTACGACTTATTCGATTTGATTGCCGGATCTTCATCGGGCGGATTAATCACTTGTCTGATCCTGGGACGTCGTTTGAGTGCACATCGAATCATTGAAAAAGTGTTACATGAAAAATTGCTGGAAAAAATAATGGCGAAACATCGTTTTAGCCGTTTGATGGCTAAACTGCAAGTCCGCCCCAAGTATCAAGGTATCCCGAAAAAACTGACGCTGCAAAAAGAGTTGGGGGATCTAAGGCTGTCATCGCTCGACAAGCAATTATTCATTCCATGCTTCAATCTCAACCAGGATCAACTGGAAATTTTTACTAATGACAGTCAACCAGATTTTTTACTAAGCGAAATCGCCGATGCCTGCACTGCCGCGCCATCCTTTTACCCACCTGTGCAATTGCAAGATGGTAGCTGGCGCATCGATGGTGGCGTTGGCATGAACAACCCCGGGCTGAGCGCATATCTTTACGCCCGGAAGTGCTGGAATCAGGGCGCAATCAAAATGCTTTCAATTGGATCAGGCTGGCGCAGCTTCATCGTCAACGGCACAAAAGCGTGCAAGTATGGCGGCGTGCAATGGTCAGCACAAGGCATCGCCTCTATTATCCTCCGGGAAAAAATGATGGCCAATGCCAGAACAACTACGGAAATTCTAGGGGACCAGGTACTGTATATCAACCATTACCTGAAAGACTACGACATGCCGGATCAAATGGATTCAGCTAATCATGGGATTGTGCAACAAAAAGCATTAGACATCGGAAAACACTGGTATGCCCTACATCGCGAGCAAATTCATCAATGGTTGAAAGATCAATAGCGAGGAGTAATTTGAAAAACTGGTGTTCGCAGAAACTATTCACACCCGATACTTATGCAATCCACACAATTGTCACAAAACAGCCAAGAAACAGTCATTGCACTGTCATAGTCAATCGCTAAACTTCTCAGCGTTCTATTTAAGAATTCATGACATTGAATTCAATAAGAAAGGCTAACCCATATCACAAGCCACCATGAAAATATTTTACGGGATTCAGGGAACAGGGAACGGTCATATCACGCGTGGAAGGATCATGGCCAAAGAATTACAGGCAGCCGATCTTGACGTGACTTATCAATTCAGCGGCAGACCACAGGATAAATTTTTTGATATGGAAGTTTTCAATGGTCACCAATGGCGCCACGGTCTAACTTTCGTTACCGAAAAGGGAAAAATCAACCACTTAAAGACTGTATGGCATTCAAAACCCTTGCGTTTTCTGGATGATATTAATCAACTGGATTTGAGCAGTTACGATTTGGTTATTTGTGACTACGAACCGGTTACCGCTTGGGCGGCACGACGGCAAAACAAAAAAACTGTTGGCATCAGCCACCAATACGCATTTCAATACAACATACCGCGTGCAGGGAATGATCTGATCTCTGAAACTATTATGCAAAACTACGCTCCTGTAAATACCAACATAGGCTTGCATTGGCATCATTTCGACCAACCACTATTACCACCTGTGATCGAAACGCCTTACGTTTCACAACAAAATCAGAAGAACAAAATCATCGTCTATTTGCCTTTTGAAGACCAGCGCTATGTCATGTCAACATTAGCGCCCTTCAAATCATTTGATTTTTTTATGTATTCTCCAGAAGTTATTCCCTCCATGCATTCCCATATCTACTGTAATCCTCTATCGTTGCAGGGCTTCCAGAGAGATTTGTCGGATTGTGCGGGCATTATTTGTAATGCAGGTTTTGAGCTAGCCAGTGAATCACTGCAGCTTGGCAAGAAAATCCTGGTTAAACCTTTGCATGCACAAATGGAACAAGTTTCAAATGCCCTGGCTTTACATACATTAGGTTATGGACAAATGATGCATACCATTGATGCGACGATCATTGAGCAATGGTTACATGAAACCCGCGCCATCCGGGTTACCTTCCCCAATACAGCCAGATATCTGGTGCAATGGATCCAGGACGGCATGCCGCAGATTGAGCAATCGTGGTGCGATCGAATTTGGTCAGAGGTCAGAGTCATTCCTGTTGAAATATCATAAATTTTAACAAACTTGAATCCACTCAAATCCATGAATACTAACCTTCTGTTTAAACCTAATCAATTAATTATAAAAATACCTTCGCCAGAAAAAATATTGATCATTTACAATCCTATATCTAGCGCTGGAAACACAGAAGCACTCGCAACTAAACTGGAGAAAGAGTTAACTCTTCACGGCAAAATTGTTGAAGTATTAACATCCGAGAAGAAAACGAAGAGTTATACACGCATTACAGAAAAAATTTCCGTCAATGACCTCATTGTTATCGTAGGAGGAGATGGAACGATTAGAAAATTATTGGATCTTGTCAATAAAACGAACACACCCATTTATGCCATCCCGGGTGGAAATGAATCATTATTTGCACGTTCGTATGGTATGAGCGTTAGTGCAAACGATTTGATTCAAGCAATCAATTCAGGGACATGTTTACAACAATTTTACGGCCTGATCAGCGGTAAAGGAATTAAAGGCGGGAAGCCTTTTTTTCATATGGCTTCGATGGGACTGGATTCTTTAACTGTCAAGAATATTGGTAAAAGAAAAGGTCCGCTGAATGATTCCATTTATGTTTGGCACGGACTAAAAGCTTTATGCTCCTTGCATCACCCAACTGTATCAGCAAGTGTTGATGGGCAGTCAGTAATTGATCGCGAATCTGGATACGTTATCATCGCCAATAATTCGGCCTACGCTAGAAATTTACAACTTGTCCCTACTGCCGATCCTTCCAAGAGCGAGCTTATTCTTGGTTTCTTACCTGGAGCACGACACCAACACGAGCTGATTAAAGCAATGAGAATTTTGCAACGTAAACCTGCCAAACTACCGATGCGATATTTCTCAGGAAAAAATATTTCCTGTACACTGCATGAAAATTCCTATCCATTACAAGTCGATGGCGATTATTTTCGTAATCGGGATATTGAAGCTGAAAGGACAATTGACTTTAGTGTCAGCCCAAAACCAATACGAGTATTAATTCCATCTTTCCTAAGCACTAACTGATAGTGGCTCGTTTACGCGGCAGTTATTCAAACTGGGCCAATCCAGCATTAACTGCAGTAGTGCGCTTCAATCCATTGCAATCATTAGAGGTGGTCACACTTGATTGGACAGTTTTTCCCATATTTTAAGTGGAAAT
>NZ_CADEGP010000065.1 GCF_902826915.1 uncultured Nitrosomonas sp. | reverse complement strand
CCAGAGATCATGCAGCACTTCCCCTATATGTTTCCTGAGCTTGCCAAATAACAATTTCTTTCGCCGCTTTGGAATAAATACCACATGATATTTACAATCCCAGCGCGTATGGCTCAAACTTTGATACTCCTTCATCTTTGACTCCTCGTCTCGTGGTTGGGACGAGAACGTTACGACGACTGCCGTAACGGTCAAACCTTCTGGAGTCCCCCGGCTAAGCCGGGGGTTTACCTGTTATTAATTAGAACAATAGCCTATGCCAAGACTGTTAACTTGCTACGCATAAGCAAGCGAGAGATCGTTGCCGGATGTACACTAAATAACCGGGCGGCATCAGCAGCGGTCTTTTGACCCGAACTCACCAAACGGACGATTTCTTGTTCCTGATGTGGCCTGAGCTTGGGGCGACGGCCACCAACACGACCTTCCATACGAGCAGCGTTTAGCCCATTGCGTGTGCGTTCGCGCAATATGGCTCGCTCGAACTCGGCGAATGAACCGACAATCTGCATCATCATTCGGCCACCGGCAGACATGGTATCAATTGCTTCGGTTAAGCTTTTAAATCCAGCAGAAGCCAGTTCAATCTTTTCCATCAAAGTCAGAACATCTTTTAAAGAACGGGATAATCGATCCAGCTTCCAAACTACCAGAACATCGTCTTTGCGTAGCTGTCCAATGAGGCGATGTAATTCGGGCCTATCCCAGCGACCGCCGCTAGCCTTCTCTTCAAAAATGAGTTCACACCCAGCCAACTTCAGTGCAGAGATTTGCGCCGCGTTGTCTTGATCCTGAGTTGATACCCGTGCATAACCGATGTGCATTACTTGCATAAACCTATTGCCAATAGATGCTATTATGCAATAAGTTTATGCAATACGCAAGCCCTTTATTTCTGGCAAGAACAACTTTGTTGCACAAACGACCGTTTGTGCAATCAGCTTGCCGTGCGTCTTTTCAGTTTCGTGCACCGTGCACGTATTTTATTTCCATTTTGAAAGATGCGAGCTAGTGACAAAAACCTTACTGTTCTTTCCGAAGCCGAGAAGGAAGCTTTGTATGGCCTGCCTGACTTTGATAATTTTCAACGTGCTGAATATTTTTCTCTAACGGATGAAGAACGCACCCTTGTTCAGAGACGTAGCGGCATTCCTGAACAAATTCTATGCATGTTGCAAATCGGTTATTTCAAAGCTAAGCAAACCTTTTTTAACCTGTCATTTTCGGACGCACCTCAGGAGGATATTGATTTCTTATTGCGCTGTTATTTTCCCGGTGTGCTATTTACACCAAGACCGGTTCGACAAGCCGAGTATTACGTTCAATGTAACGAAATCGTTAAGCTATTTGAATACCGTCTTTGGTCAAAAGAATTCACGCCGTTAGTCACTGAAAAAGCCGCCCAACTCACTTTACGTGATGTAACACCGACCTTCATCTTAACTGAGCTGGTCGCCTCCTTGAATCAACAGAAGATCGTCCGGCCCGGTTACACCACTTTACAAGCCATTATTGTTGATGTTCTTTCGGCTGAGCGTAAGCGATTGGGTGGGTTAATTGAAGAATTCCTTGATGAAACCAGTATAAGTGCAATGAACGACCCCGCCCCAAGGGGCGGGGTCGTTCATTGCTAACCCATAACTTCGAACGTCAGCGCTTGCGGACCTAGGCTACGCCGCCCCACTATTAACGACTCACCAAAGGCACTGCCGGTGCTGCAAGCTTTCAGATCGAAATCTTTATCGCGTGCTGAAAGGACACGTAGCCGGATACTCCGTCGTTCTTTCAGTCGTTGTTGTAGCAATGCAATCTGTTGCTTCAATATCTTCTCCGAAAGACAGGCTTCTTTAGCTAGCCATACATTAAACGTAATAGCATAGTGTTTTTCAGAATTATGGCGTGCCGATATCTGTTCAAAAATTCTTATCGAAAAATTCACATCAGGTCCGAGTTCTTCGTTAATTGTCTTGGCTATATTCTCGGTTTCTTTGGCGGTGAAATTACCGGAAAAAATTTTACAACTTGCAGCAGGAGCAAACCCCAGTCTGGTTCCAAATAGTATCCGGAGATGTCGTAACATTGATATAAAACGCCAAGGTCGCAACGTCAGCAAGAAATATCCTAGAAATATCAAAAGAAAACCAAATAGCATTACGAATTCAGGAACGCCCAAGTAAAGACCCATGAGCCCTATTATTCCAAATAGAATATGGAACGAAACAATGAGAAAAGTTATTTCGCTAACAAAAAAACCAGCCTTCAGAAACAAGTGATGCAGATGGAGGTGGTCTGGCATGAAAGGAGATTTACCCAAACACACCCGGCGTAGCATAACACCGATAGAATCCAAGAGTGGCATGGAAAACAGCCATACTGCCGTTATTGGTGTCATTGCTGGGTTCAAGCCCTGCGAAAGATCAATAAGCAACCAGCCCAATATAAATCCAATTAACATGCTGCCATTGTCGCCCAAAAACACGCGCGCGTAGCGTTTCGAGGCATAGCGCAGGTTATAATACAAAAAACCTACCATACCACCGGCAAGCGCAGTAATTAATATAAGGTTATGCTGATCTCCATCCATAAACGCAACAATGCCAATTAAAAACAAGCTAACCAGAGAAATCGATCCCGAGAGTCCATCAATACCATCAATCATATTAATCGCATTAATGCCACCGATAATAGCAATAACAGTAAAAGCAATTGCAAACCATCCGCTTAGTTGTAGCGATTGACCCCATAGCAATCCGCCAAGTTCATTAAGCATCATATCACCGCTCAACACTATAACAAGTGCAACGATAGCCTGTATCATAATGCGTAGCTTATAAGAAAGGCTAATTATGTCATCTACAAAACCCGTGATAAAGATAATGGCAGAACATAATCCCAAGATCAACCAATTCTTGGGCATCTCGAAATGGACGAAGGATAGCAATGCGAATGCTAAGCATACGACTGTTAACAGTCCCACTCCACCAACAAAAGGCGTGTTGGAATCATGCAATTTATGGCCTCCGTCAGGGCGATCGACCATGCTTAAGGATTGTACTAAATAGGCGGCAGCACGAATAGCAATTGCAGACACTATTGTACAAAGTATAAATAAGGAAATTAAGTCGTTAATATTTACACTGCTCATGCTTAGCTTAGACTCCCATAACTAATCCTAAAATGAATCGCAATCCACTTCTTCATGTCAGTCTTTGAAAAAACTCTCAGACTGCTGCAAAATAGATTTGCTCCGCTCGCCCTGCGCCTATCCCCGTGGCAAGACCACGAGGAATTAAAAATTCAAGTAATAAGTGCAATCAAGTTGCGCAGCAAGTAACAACTTGCAGTCCTAAAAATAATTCGTTCGGTGATTGATTTCCCCAGGTCTTTCGGAACCGGATATTCAGTCAATCTATGACTTGTTTAATTTGTTCATCAGTCACCTGAATAAAGCACCCCGCCGCAAGGAGCGAGGAATTAAACCCGGAAGAGATTAAAGTCGGTTTCTTTTGAAAAATATTGTCTAATCAACCCATTCGTGTTTTCATTCGTACCACGCTCCCACGAAGCATAGGAATATGCAAAATAAATCGCTGTATTTAGCTCTTTGGCAATTCTGGCATGCTCAGCAAATTCCAGACCATTATCCAGTGTGATCGTATCAATTCTTGCCGCCAGTGGTTTCATCACTTTAATGACAGCTTGTGCTAAAGGGCCGACATGCTTTCCAGATAAGCGCATGATTACTGTATAGAGCGTTTTACGTTCCACTAACGTCACTAACGCGCCAGCTCGCCCTTTGCCTATGATCGTATCACCTTCCCAATCGCCGATACGATGCCTTGTCTCTCCAATTTCCGGCTGCTCTTCAATGCCGATCCTGCCCTGGATTCTGCCCCGCCTGTCGTGATGACCATATCTCTTGCGGCAAGCTTTTGAGGCAATCCGCAAATGTTTATACAAATCACCACCCCGCGCCTTATCTGCATAGATCAACTGATAAATCGTTTCATGATGCAGCGATAGATTCTTATGGCGTTCCAGGTAGTTCGCAACCTGCTCCGGACTCAACTCCTGGCGAATTAACTTAATCATCCACTGTCTCACCTCGACGTTCAATCGCCAAGCCATGTACCTGTTTCGGTCGGTAATTTCGCTTCCCCCGATTACGCTTCAGTCCTCTGCTGATGGTAGATGTTGATTGTCTTTTTGGCAAGTTAAATGTCAAAATATAACAGCTGACTTCCTAACTCGAAGAATTGTACATAACTTATTATGCGAATCAAGTTCCGCATGAATGTACCAAAGTATTTTTATGATGTATATAGCGTTTTTGCCCTCTAAATTCCAGGATATTACGGTAGTCTTTGCAGGACAAATGTCCTGGTTTTTGGAGTGTTAGGCTGCTGAGTAAACAGAAGTAGCCTAACTCGATTGGACAGTTTCCCGAGAGCATAAAAAAGTGGGGGAGCTATAGAGAAGTGGCCTCGCAAATTCGGACAGTCCGATAAGTGGTAATCTTGCTCAATCCAAGCCTGTATGTCGTCAAAGCAATTCGGAAAAATGGTTACCTAAGTTAAGAGACACTTTAGCTCATCAAGTTTGAATTATTTAATCTCTTCCGGGTTTAGTTCCTCGCTCCTTGGGGCGAAAGCTGGTTGAAAACCAGCAGTCTGAAGAGCGCTTTTAATACCTCGCTGCTTGCGGCGGGGTGCTTTATTTAAATCATTACACCAAGCACTGATGCAATTTATGCTTAAACAGGATGAGATTGTCTGAAGTAGTAGTGTCTATTTTATTCAACAAGAGTCAGGGAATCGCAAGTGCAAATAAAGCACTCCGCATTATTGCTGCATGGCTTATTTTTTATAGCTATATTGATACACATACCTACTATAGCTGTGCCCGTAGCGCGATGATATTTCAGGCATACTATTAAACACAATACCTTTTATTTTAGTGCCGGATTGATTAAATCTTTTTATACTTTGTTCCAATTCTCTCTTGGTATGTAGCCCCGCTTTTATTACCATGAAAGTAGCGTTAGCGAATCGCCCTATAATAGCAGCGTCCGTAGCAGCCAAAATTGGTGGCGAATCTATAATGACCAAATCGTACCGCTCAATCAGAGTCTTAAGGAAAACGCCAAAGCGTTCGTGTAACAATAATTCCGATGGATTAGGCGGTAATGCTCCTGTAGGAATAAAGTCAATGTTGGCTAGCGGTATTTTATGAATTGCTTCATTTACCATTACAGTATTTGAGATTATTTCAGATAAGCCATTCTTTCTACTTACGCCCAACGATTTATTGATAGTACCTTTACGTAAATCAGCATCTATTAGTAATACTTTTTTTCCACTGTCAGCCATTACTGCGGCAAGATTAAGCGAAATAAATGATTTGCCAACATTTGGACTCGGTCCGGAAATTAAGACGATGTTATTTTTTGCATCTAGCAAAGAAAAATGCAATGTAGTGCGAAAACTACGCAAACTCTCTATCGCGTTATCTTCTTGGTATATTTTAGCCAATAGAATTGGATCAATTTTATCTGATTTATAACGTTTGCTGGCTTCTTTATTAAGTATCCCCTGATTTTTACTGTACGAGACGGTTGCGTAAACAGGAATGCCTAATTGTTTCTCGATAAGATCAGGATCTTCGATGCCACGTTGTAGCATTCGACGTACAAACACCGCAACAATACCTAAAAACATTCCGAAAACGAAAGCAAAGCTAATAATTAATATTTTTACAGGTTTAATCGCAACTTCAGGCAATATCGCATAATCGATAATTCTTGCATCTCCCACCGTACCTGCTTTTGCTACCTTTAATGTCTGTGCGTTATTAAGCAAAGTATTATAGAGATTTTTGTTCACTTCTACGTCCCCGGACAATCCTACAATAACTTGCTGTGTTTCTGGTAGCTTTTTGACCATATTTTCGTGAGCATTCATTTGTTCTTTCAATCGAGAAATTTGTTTATCCACAGCAATTACGCTAGGGTGTGACTCGGTAAATCTTTGTCTTAGTTCATCACGCGATTGTTGCAATAAAGTAATCTTGGTTTTTATGTTCACCAAATTATTTAAAATATGCCCCGTCTCCATATCTAAATCAACAGAACCTTTACGGTTTCTATAGTTATTAAGGGCAGTTGTCGAAATCTCCAACTGCTTTTTTATTGAAGGTAGTTGCTTATATAGAAATTCTAGTGTTTGTTGTGTTTCGGAAGATTTATGCTCAACATTCTGTTGTATATAAATTCTGGCAATTTCATTTAATACCCGCATTGCCTGATCCGGGCTGTGTGACTCCAGTGCTAATTCTATTATTCCTGTATGTTTATTTTTCTGTGCGTTTTTTTCTGAAACAACCAAATTATCTTTTAATTTAGCAATTGCGCTATTTTCAGATAGTCGCTTGATGGTAAATTGGGTGCCGGGACGTGATTTTAATAGCGACACAAATATAGTAATAAGCTGCTGATTATTTTTAATCTGTTTGCTGGCCAGCTTACCAACATTTCCTTCAAGGATAGGCTCGTCGTCATAAATGATCTGAAAATGACCTTGTTCACCTGCCAATAAAGTGAATTCTTTATCTCTCAAATCTGCCGGTACTGTAAACGTGTCGACTTGAATGACTTCACCACCCCAAGCATAGCGAGATAGCCCAGCTATAGGATCGGAAACTGTATTATCTTCATTACGTCGTTGAAATCGACTCGCAATCATATCGCCAACAACAGGAAAGCGCTTCGGCTTAGCCTCAATATCTAACTTCATATTTATAATAGCTTTTCCTAATACCATTCTGGATTTAATCAGCTCAATTTCAGCTATTACCGGCAAGTTACTTACAAATATGTTTGCTATTGGTTCAATCCCTGTGAGCGCCCGGGATTTTTCATCAAGTTGTAACATGGCATCAGCTCTGTAAACCGGTTTGTCGAGATAGGCCTTAGCTACACCTAAAAAAGTTACAGCCAGTGTGACCAAGATAATTAGCCATTTTCCATATGCCAATATGGCCAATAACTCAACCAAATTCAGATCGTCTTCATTTTCTTTCTGATTCGGCTGATAGTTATCCGCAGCTCTAGTATTTTCTTTTTGGAAACCGATCATCGCGGTATACCTAGGGGTTGTGTAGTAAATGGTTGAATGCGTAATGATCCATCAAATATATTCAACAATTGAATGGTTGGTGCAATTTGTGAGATGATTTGATTCCAACGAATACCTTCTGCCCGATCAACAAAGACCACATCGCGTGGCTGCAATGGGAAGCGTTCTGCCAATATAAGGGCATCGGGAGATTTCGCGTCCAGATGAAATATTTCTGAATTTCCTATACCAGATCTAAAAACAAAAACTCTAGCTGCATCCGAAGTTTCCTGATCTACCCCACCTCCGTCAGCCAACGCTTCAGTCAATGTCATGCGTGCTTTATTCATAATTAAACTTCGTGGCCTGACACCGAATCCGCGACCCATGGCGGTCTCACCCAACACAAAAACCTTATTTAATACATTGTCCGGCACGTTCAAAACATCACCCTGCTCAAGTAACACGTTTTGAGTGATATCGCCACCTTCATAAAGGCTCAACAGGTTAATGCTATAAGTCTTGCCGTCCCTCGTTAAAGCAATATTGCGCAGGTCTGCTAGAGAGGTTACTCCACCGGCATTATTGATCGCTTCCAATACGGTCAAGGGTATATCTTTGACCAAATAAACTCCCGGTTGAGTCACTTCCCCTACAACATAAACCCGTTGGCTACGATACCCAGCTACACGCACATCGAGTTGAACTTTTTCTATAAAGCGCGATAGCCTCTGGGTTAGTTCTTCGCGGATTTCTTCGACTGTTTTACCCGCCGCTTGCACAACACCCGCAAAAGGATAGAAGAATGTACCGTCTTCACCGACGACATTTCCTGCCGCTTCTGCCGACCTAAATTCACCTGCTGGGATTGTCAGTTCCGGATGTCCCCAGACGGTAATATTGAGAATATCTCTCGGTCCCACGCGATATTGGCTATAAGATTCCTGATTTGGCGTGCCTTTTATTGCTTTTGAACCGATGCGATAATCGAAATAATGGTTAGCCACATTATCAGGACCTAAGCTGCGATTATTAATATTCCTTTCTAAATCAATAATTAACTGGGCATTAATAGTCTGAATATTAAGTTTCTTCAAAATTGCTTCATTATTTTCCGTAACCGGCAATTCCATGCTGGATTGAGTGGAAAAAGATCGCACATGCTGCCCAGGAACTATGGTACAAGCTATGAGCGGACTCGTTACAATTAGAACGAGTAATATTTTTATTCGCAATAATCTTATATTTAGCATAATGGAGAAAGTTATCGTGATTATATTGCAAAATACATAAAGCGGCCTGCCGCAAGCAGCGAGGAATTAAACCCATAAAAGATTAGACTAGTCTAATTAAGATTTTTAATACTTAAATAACGAATAACCACGAAAAGTTACCGCACTTCTAATATTTAAATTAGAGAGTGGTAAACTTTTGTCGGGCCATGAATGTAATCAACTTATTCGAAGTCCTCTTATTTCATAGATTTAAGATCATCTTTAAAAATTCAATCTCCAGCAATATGGATCTTAATGAGTCAAGCAATCACAGATGATTATTCTTTTGCAAAATAGGTAATTTTTAGCGGTGCCATGAATTATAGTTTCACTACCCATTGTGACACCCCCTCCTCAATTAATGCCAATACCTTTTCAAAAACAACCAGATCTTGTTCGTAAGGATCAGAAATATCAAATTTCCCCCACTCACCCAACCGGAAAATCTTTCCTCTTGCACTTGGCTCATTTTCTTCTATTGCGACTTTTTGATTCAATTCCATCACTAAAATAAGCTCTGCCTTATGAATCATCTCACGATTTAATTGACAAGCACGATGGTCTAGAATGTCGATGTTTTTTTTTAACAAAAGTTGACATGCGATAGGATCTGGTTGATAGCCTATTAACGCGCCAAGGCCAGCAGAGCTCACGAAATAATCAGTTTTATCGGCCTCAATAAGCGCATGCTTGAATAATCCTTCAGCCATTGGGCTTCTACAAATATTTCCGATACAGACAATAAGTATATTTTTAACCAAGTTACAATCTTTCTGAAGAATATATCAATAGTAAATTATCATGATTCACTATTTCAAATTATATTTTGGGTTGTATGCTTATATCTTTTTTGAAAATGCCAATAGTCCACTCGATGGGATAAACACAATGTTTACTTTTCTGTTGCTCCATTTTTTCTCCAGAAACAAAATAATAAAGTCAGTATCCAATTTGCTTCTGGATTGCCGTTTTGACTAATGTTGTCAGCATAATAAATCATTATCAATCTATTAATCCTAAATTTTCTATTAGAATTTTCTCTAACAGGCCGTTGAAAAATTCAGGATTTTCAGTTTGAAATTTCGTTTCTAAAAGATTGCTAGAATTTTGATCGTTTTTCCGAATCTATTTTTCTCGTAAATTGTTCATCTTCTGTGCGATCCTGACCACCAGCCACGCTTACGAATCTCCAAACGCTCGTCTGTTCCCATCGCTGATGATACACTGGCATTAACTCTCACTGGCTTTTCCCCAGCGATATAGATTGGTTGCCCTACAACGGGTACAAGCGAGTTTATCGTCTCCTGATTTCGTTCGACCAATGCAATCACTTCATCAGTATCCTCTTTTCCTTCCAGACTCTTTCGCAGTTTATCTCGCTGAATACGACTCATGCGTTCAATCGATTCCATCCATGCCTTGAATTCCACTGATTTCATTATGTACACTTCTATATCTCAATGCACATTGGACAAACAATTTAATCTCTTCCGGGTTTAATTCCTTGCTCCTTGGGGCGAAGGCTGGTTGAAAACCGGCAGTCTGAAGAGCGCTTTTAATACCTCGCTGCTTGCGGCGGGGTGCTTTATTGAGTAAATGCGCAGTTATTCAGAAACTCTCTGACACGTTTTTTCATGGCTACATTTACTCAACTGTTACCGCTTTCGCCAAATTTCTTGGTTTATCAATATCTGTGCCTTTAACCAGTGCAACATGATAAGCCAATAACTGAAGAGGGACGACATGAAGAATTGGACTTAGTAAACCGGCATATTCGGGCCGGTGGATCACATGCAGATTATCACTTGATGTAATCTGTGAGTCTGTATCAGCAAAAACATAAAGTTCGCCACCGCGTGCATGCACTTCCTGCAAGTTTGACTTAAGTTTACCTAATAACTGATCATTAGGAGCAATTGCAACTATCGGCATTTCCTTGTCCACCAAAGCGAGTGGACCATGCTTCAACTCTCCTGCTGCATAAGCTTCGGCATGAATATACGAAATTTCTTTGAGCTTAAGTGCTCCTTCCATCGCGATAGGATAATGAACGCCGCGGCCAAGAAATAATGCATGATGTTTTTGTGCCAATCTTTTTGCCCAGATCCTCACCTGTGGCTCGACCTGTAATGTATGTTGCAAAGCATCGGGTATATGACAGAGCGCTCTAATCATTCGTTGTTCATCTTCTTGGGTTAATCGATTCCGTATTTTTGCGAGCGTCACCGATAACAATAGAAGCGAAACTAACTGCGTAGTAAATGCCTTGGTTGAAGCAACCCCAATCTCCGGTCCTGCGCGAGTCAAGAAGCTTAATTCTGCTTGCCGAATCAACGCGCTTTCGGGCACATTGCATATGGCGAGGCTATGACGATGCCCCATTTTTTCTGCATATGACAGTGCAGCTAAAGTATCAGCCGTCTCACCTGATTGAGAAATACCAATCACCAAAGTTGCTGGATCCGCGACTGGTTCACGATAACGGTATTCGCTGGCTATCTCAACGCTACACGGCAATCCCGCCACAGTCTCCAACCAGTATCGAGCCACCAGGCCAGCATGATAACTGGTCCCACAGGCCAGGATTAGAATCCGGTTAATATTGGAAAATACTTTTTCGGCTTCACGCCCAAATAAACCTGGAGTGATGTGCTGTGCACCTGATAACATTTCCAATGTGTTAGCTACAGCATTTGGTTGTTCAAAAATCTCTTTCTGCATAAAGTGCGTATAAGCTCCCAATCCGATATCTTCATTGGATAAATGAGTTTCATGAACGCTACGGCTAACCGGTTCGCCAAACTGGCTATTCAAACAATTTACAATCCTGAATCCATGACTGCTGAGCTCCGCAATGTCACCATCTTCCAGAAAAATGATATTGCGGGTCACTTGAAGTAAAGCCGACACATCTGATGCAACATAATTACCATCTTTTCCCACACCCAATATTAAAGGCGCTCCATGACGTGCAACAATAATACAATCCGGGTTCGTTTCCTCCATAACAGCTATCGCATATGATCCTTGCAATTCTGCAGCGGATAAACAAACAGCCTTGAATAAATCAGTTACTTCTCGTAACTTGAAAGCTATTAAATGTGCAATAACCTCGCTATCTGTATCTGATAAAAACTCGCATCCCTGTTTTTTCAGATAAGTGCGAATGTTTTCGTAGTTCTCTATGATTCCATTATGTACAACAGCAATTTTGGATTCCTCTGAAAAATGAGGATGAGCATTACGTTCTGAAGATGCGCCGTGGGTTGCCCATCGTGTGTGCGCTATGCCGGCAAGTCCATGAGCTCTCTGCTGTTCAACCAGCCTGCCAAGTTCGCTCACGCGACCTATTGTGCGCAATCTTTTTAATCCATAATTGGTAATTACCAAACCAGCCGAATCGTAACCCCTGTATTCGAGGCGTTGCAACCCCTCTATTAGAATGGGGACTACATTGGCATTTGCTATTGCCCCAACAATTCCACACATTTGTTCTTTGCCTCTTCAAGTTACTAATTCAAAAAATAAAACCCCTAAATAAACGATCCCGTGGCAAGACCACGGGATATTAGAAAAGCTCAAGTTGACGCAGTTCTTCTTTTGGTTTGCCTGGATTCTTTACATGTCGCTCAACCACACCCAAATCAGCTCTTTCACCTGCAGTTGCAACATAATAGCCATCCGTCCAAAACTCACCACCCCACAGATCTCGTTTCAAATCCGGCTTCCTCTTAAACAATTCCCGCGCTGTTATGCTTTTGAACACCCTAACAATCTGACCCGGTGCAATTTTCGGATGTGCCGTACAAAGTATATGTACGTGGTCTTCGTCGCAACCTATCTGCTCAAACTCAATGTCGTATCGATCTTCTATCGCTTTCGCAGTCATCATAATGATTTTTACAACTGCGTCATCTAACAGTCCCCGTCTGTATTTCACAGGAAATACAATGTGATAATGTATCTGCCAAGCACAGTGGCCCGCCCTCTCTACGACATCTCGAATCTCAACATTCTAAAGCCTAATTAGATCCCCGTGGCAAGACCAAGAAGAATCGCAAGTTCAGATAATTCGATTGTTCTTTAGAATAGAATGAATGTATCAAAGTATTCTTGTGATGTACATAGCGTTTTTGCCCTCTAAATTCCAGGATATTACGGTAGTCTTTGCAGGACAAATGTCCTGGTTTTTGGAGTGTTAGGCTGCTGAGTAAACAGAAGTAGCCTAACTCGATTGGACAGTTTCCCGAGAGCATAGAAAAGTGGGGCGTTGTTGAATAAATCAAAAGTTGACCGAAAGTTCCCAGTTTCTTATGTGTACTAGATTTTGTACGGATACCGGCATTCCTAAATTAGTTATTCTATTGAGTGCAGACGCACTAATCCATGCTTCTATTTTTTGCTGTGGGAGCACACGTACTTTCATGGCATTGCTCAAAATACGCTTATAGCGTTGCATGGCAAGTTCGGCATAGATATCCTGTCTTCTTTTGCCAGGCAATACGGCCATGTTCGTTAAATAAAGCACCCTGCCGCAAGCAGCGAGGTATTAAAGCGCTCTTCAGACTGCCGGTTTTCAACGCCCCAAGGAGTGAGGAATTAAACCCGGAAGAGATTCAACAACGCCCATATCGAGATCGTATAAGTATGGTTCGTGAAAAATGATCGCTCATTCTTTGCTGGCAATTTGAACAACTTCAGCAATATGTTCAGCCCAGTAATTAACTTTTTGTTTTGACTTACCTTCAACCATCACGCGAATAAGTGGCTCCGTTCCTGAAGCTCTTATAAGAACACGTCCGCAATCATTCAGGTCAGCCTCGGCTTCTACCTGTACTGCTTTAACAATTTTATTTGATCTAAAATCAAATGACTCGGGAATTTTTATATTAATCAATCGCTGTGGGTATAGTACGACGTCACGTGTGAATTGAGCTAAAGTTTTTCGGGTGTCACGTAACGCATACAGTACCTGCAAAGCAGAGATAATGCCGTCACCAGTCGTATGCTTGTCCTTACAAACGATATGCCCGGAATTTTCGCCTCCAAGATACCATTTTTTTTCATGCAGTAATTCTAGTATGTAACGATCACCGACATTGGCTCGGATAAATGGAATACTCATTTCTTTAAAACGATTTTCTATTGCAAGGTTAGTCATCAGAGTACCTACGACACCGCCTTCAAGCACTTTTCTTTGTTTACGATGTTTGGCGATAATATAGAGCAATTGATCACCATCGTATAGTCTACCTTGTTTATCCACCATCATAAGACGGTCACCGTCGCCATCCAATGCAATACCCAAGTCAGCATGGTTTTCCATAACAGATTTTTGTAATGTTGAACAATGAGTGGCTCCGCACTCAAGATTGATATTTAAACCATTGGGTTCCGCACCAATGGTAATAACTTCAGCTCCTAACTCGTGCATAACATGACTGGCAATATGGTAAGTGGCTCCATTGGCGCAATCAACGACCATCTTTAATCCGCGTAGATCAAGATGATAAGGAAAAGAACTTTTACAGAATTCGATATAACGGCCTGTTGCGTCCTTAAGCCGCTGCACTTTCCCTAGCTTTTCTGAAGGCATGGTTTCAATTGCTATATCTAACAAAGATTCAATGTTATGTTCCATGTCATCAGGTAATTTGTGCCCATCGGCAGAAAAAAACTTGATGCCATTATCTTCGAATAGATTATGTGAGGCGGAGATAACAATACCAGCTTGCAATCTCAGGGCGCGAATTAGATAGGCAATGGCGGAGGTTGGCATGGGGCCGGATAGGAGCACATTTACGCCTGCGGCACATAAGCCTGCTTGAAGTGCAGATTCAAGCATATAACCAGATACCCGAGTGTCTTTGCCAATGAGAACTGTTGGGCGCTCTCCTTCCATTAGGTGCCAATCGCCAGCAACCAAAACCTTTCCGGCCGAGTAACCTAAATGCATAAAGAAATGAGGTGTAATAGGATGTTTACCTACCCGGCCTCGTATACCATCAGTTCCAAAATATTTTTTAGTCATTTTATGAAAATAAATAAATTTTCTCCGCGCTCCCCGCGCTTATCCTCGCGGCAAGACCACGAGGTATTACGGTACAGAAAACCAAAAACAGCGTGCTACGCTAACTTCAAAAACATAATCTATAATGCTCCCCGTGGCAAGCCACGGAGAATTTCAAGTTAAAGATAAACAAAAGCTATTGACCCCTGTTGAATAAAATAGACACTGTCACTTCAGACAACCTCATCCTGTTTAAGCATAAACTGCATCAGCGCCTGGGCCGGTGAGATATTCCCCAAACTTGAATGTCTGCGCGTACGATTATAGAATATTTCTATGTATTCTACGATTTCATTTATCGCTGTCTGTTTTGTTACATAGCTTTTTTGATGAATGAGTTCATTTTTAAGTAAGTCCCAGAAACTTTCCATCGGAGCATTATCGTAACAATTGCCACGGCGTGACATTGAAGCCACATACGGCGCTGTTTAATAAAGCACCCCGCCGCAAGCAGCGAGGTATTAAAAGCGCTCTTCAGACTGCCGGTTTTCAACCAGCCTTCGCCCCAAGGAGCAAGGAATTAAACCCGGAAGAGATTCAAAATTGCACTTCAAACTTGAATCCGCCACCTCGTTGCTTGCGGCGGGGTGCTTTATTTTTGAATATAGGTAAACTCGTAATATTGAGGTTCCTATACCACCAATAAGACGAGTTTGCGATGCCCCAGTTGATACTCAGTAAAGAGTTTTGGTCGAAGTTGGGGAAGATTCTGCTTCAAGAAACCATTGATTTGATTACCTGACGCGGAAGCGATTGTAGCGGACAAAGGTTATGACAGTGACTGTATACGGAAGCAGATAACAAAGAAGAGAGCTAGGCCAGTAATACCAAGAAAGTGCAACTCTTTGAAAGGTAATGTAGATATGGATTGGGATTTGTATAAGTATTGGCATTTGGTGGAAAACACTTTTGCGTGATTCAATGCAGTGGCAACACGATATGACAAACTGAAGAGGAATTATGAAAGTATGGTTGCCATGGCTTGCGGATATTTTTGGTTACCCATGTGAAATGTCTACAGACCCTATGCTGGTCGGCCCTGCAAAATTCACATGACTGTGGCGGAGGCTTTGTATACAAGAAAGCT
>NZ_CADEGP010000064.1 GCF_902826915.1 uncultured Nitrosomonas sp. | reverse complement strand
ACCCTTGATCGCCGCTATGGCCACATTGGCTTTAAATCCCGCTGCGTGATTCCTTCTCGTCCTTCTCATACTCTCGTTCCTTTTTTGTCGCCTATTGCACGACTTGGGTCGAGCAAGATTGCCACTTAAAGGACTGTCCGAATTTGCGAGGCCACTTTTCTTTTATATTCCAAAAATATCAGGATAAATGATTTCTAATCCAGAATTTAATTTATATGTCGTTATGATTTACTGGGTACATTCCCACCAAACCTACGAGGAGGTTTATCATGATGAGAAGTAAACCATTGTCTAATAATATTAACGAGATAGATCCTGTGTCTGTAGATTTTGATGACGAGGATGCGCTGGCTGATGGCATGATTCCAGATAGTCTCATCGTCAAACTTATCGATGAATTGGAAATTGGTGATGATGATTTTGACGCTGCGGAAGAATCTGGAATCGCAATGAAATCTTTAGGGTTTCACCAATACTACGAGTGATGGAGAAATACACTTTAGACGGTCTTGCTGATATTTAGGTATTTTTATCACTGGTACTGTTTCTGATCGGAGAGATTTGGATAGACACAATTACGTCCTTTTTTCTTAGCGTGATATAACTGCCGATCCGCTTGCGCGATTAATTCATTCAGAGATACGTCGGTATTCTGAGTAGTCGCAACGCCAAAGCTTGCGGTAAATGAGAGCTTCTCTCCCTTATCAATAGTGATTTGAATGGCCGTGATTCTTTTGCGCATCCTGTCCGCAATGGCTATCGCATCCGTCAATCCGGTTTCCGGCAGAAAAATAAGAAATTCTTCTCCTCCCCAGCGTGTCAGAATATCTCCACTCCGCGCTTCTTCTTGTATCGTTTTTGCCAATTGGGCAAGAACATGATCGCCCAAAGGGTGCCCATAATTATCATTCAACAATTTGAAGTCATCAATATCGAGTATTATTACCGAGGTACAATTTCTATTGTGTAAACTTATGGCCCACATTGGTTGCACAAATTTATAAAAGGCTCGTCTGGTATTTAAGTTAGTTAACAAATCAATATCAGCTATTTTCTCAGCTGTCAGTTTATCTCTTTGGGTGATCTTAAAACGTTCAGCAAGTGCCAGTGCCAGTAGAATCGCATCCGCCACCATCCCAATTTCAGCGGCCCGGTAAGTAAGCCAGTTGAAAGGAATGAAGCCCCATACCGCATTAGCTGTAATAATGCCGCCACATATTGTAAAAATTGATGCCCAGAGAAAATATTGGGCAATTCTGTTTTCTGTTTGTAGAGAAACGACACCTAGTATGGTAGCAATGATATAGAAATAAAATATAAAAAACAATGAGATGAATAGTGTTGCTATGAATTTATCGGCCAAAACTGCGATCAGTGCTAATACGCTAAAGCTGAGACAACAGGCGACGATCAATTGATATATGCGAGGCCTGGCAATTTTGATATTTAAAAAGTTCAATGCAAATGCGAAGCCACTTAAAGTACACGACACCATTAATACCGGATTGGACCACTGCTGCCAGCGCGGTGAATCAGGCCACAACCACTGATAGCCATGACCGGTATATGCAGCATTAAGCAGTAGAAATAGTAAGAGATAGAGTGAGTAAAAAAGATAGGGGCCTGTGCGTAATCCGATATGCAGCATAAAATTGTAAGCAATTAAAGCTAAAATAACTCCGTATATCAATCCGTAGCTATATGCTTGCAGTATACTTCTGTTCACTATTTCTTCTGCGGTAAGGAAATAAATGGGTATAACCATCGCGTCGTCGGTTTCAACGCGAATTAATACAATAGTGTCACCAGTTTCAAAATCATGCTCGGCAACAAAAAATCGATGACTAAACGGTCGTTGCGAAAATAACAAGCTATCACCGAGATGATAACTGTTAACTAATTGGTTTCTCTTGAGATAATAAACATCAATCTTGTCCAGCCAGGAGGTTTCAAACAACAAATTTCGAAGCACAGTGTCATGCGTATTATTTCTGACGTGGAATGCGAGCCATACAGGTTTTGCGCCGATGCCAAAATTAAGCACGGAATCGTTGGATTGTGAAAAACGACCATTTTTGAACGCATCATATGCACTTTGCATACTCAGGAAGGTATCGTTAATTTGATAAATTTGAATATATTGACCAATCGGCTCTTTGTGTTTTTGATTAATATCGATACCTTGTGCGTTTGCCAGCAAGCTACAGAATAAACCTACGAATATTACCGCTAACCATACGGATATGTTTTTCATAAACTGCTTGTTTGCAATAGTCAAGGATAAAGAGCAATAAGTCGTATTGAACAGATTAAGCTCATGTGAACTTAAGTTTCATAAGCAAATACACGAGATGTATAATAATTATTAATGAAGAATTATACTGCTTCTCTGTAAAGCAAAAAGCAAAGTCGTTATTTTTTTATATCGTAAAAACAACTAAGACAAAAAATTTGAAGAATAGAACGTCTAGCTTTATTTCTGAGAACCTGAATTTTCTTGATCAGCTGCGTTGATAGCAGTATTATCGGTAATTGTTCTAGGGTCAATTGAAACTTTGCGCGCTATCAAAACAAAACAGCCAGATACTGCTAAAACCTTAACCGATTTAGTCTTAGGCTGATTGGATCATACCGACCTTCATGGTCATGTGAGTTGGCGCCGGAGCGCTACGAATTCACGTAGTGAATCCTCCTGGATTGATCGCTATAAAGTGCTGTGTACGGAATCATATAATCCGCTGAATCGTTTTAGCCGGAGAATCAATCTAAGTTCCAGAATGAAGATAATCCAAATCCGATTCAATCATTATGGATCCGATATATCGATCAGATTTTTGAACAAATGGTTATATATTGGCAGAGAAGCGTGGCTGGAAAGTTGCAGCTATTCCTATTGCTGGTGGCAGGATTGGGACTACCAATACTGTGTCCAGTATAGATTTTAAGAATAATGGCGTGATTCGAATACAATCAGAAGGCAAGAAATACGCGGATATGCGTTTTGCTTCCAGGATCGGAAAGAGAGATTTTGGAATCAATGCCGTGCATATGGGGTTTCCTGGCTGGGTTAGAATAAATAATGGAGATAAGTCATTTCGCTACGAAATTAATCATCAAATAAATAATCCGCATAGATAGCAATGGTATCATTTCACGGATTATTTTCTATTTTGGTTCTTGTAGGGAGTCGGTATTTTTATTAAAAAGAATTTATTTCATTTTCATCAATGGAATAAATTTATCAAAAGATTGAAGCATGCTTATAAGGTACCAGTGTACAAAAAATTATATATTTTTCTACAGAATCGAACTTAAGCTACTGATGCTGAAATGAGTTATGTAAATTAAGCAGGAAATATTCAACCGCTAACAGTATCCTAATTTTTATGAATTTATCGCTTGTCGCCCTTATACCTTTTGTCGGCGCCATTTTAGTTGCATCTATTTCCCGCTTAGGTAGATTACATGCTGCCTGGGGTGCTGGTACCGTGACGTTACTCGCGTTAGCCTTTTTGTATCCCATGATTGCTGATGTTTTTTCAGGACAAATTATCATTCAGCGTTTCAGTTGGATACCCATGCTTGGCCTGGATATAGTCTTTCGTCTTGATGGATTGGGTTTGTTATTTTCACTGATGATCTTGGGTATTGGCTTGCTCATTATCCTCTATGCCCGGTATTACTTGTCTGAGCGGGACGACATGGGGCGTTTTTTTGCTTACTTGCTGATGTTTATGGGTTCTATGCTGGGAATTGTATTGTCAGAAAACATTATTCAGCTGTTGATTTTCTGGGAATTAACCAGCCTATCGTCGTTTCTGCTCATTAGCTACTGGCAACATCGGCAGGAATCCCGCAGTGGTGCACGCATGGCGTTGGCCGTCACTGGCGGCGGTGGATTGGCACTGCTTGGTGGCTTTCTGTTATTGGGTGAAATCTGCGGCAGCTATGATTTATCCGTGATTCTTGCATCTGGCGATAGTATCCGTGCGCACGCTTTATATTTACCGACGTTAATCCTGGTATTGCTTGGTGCTTTCACTAAATCAGCGCAATTTCCATTTCACTTCTGGTTGCCCAATGCCATGGCGGCTCCTACACCGGTATCCGCTTATTTGCATTCAGCTACCATGGTAAAAGCGGGGGTGTTCTTGCTGGCCCGTTTGTTCCCTGCCTTGTCGGGTACACCAGAATGGTTCTGGCTAGTTTGCACGACAGGTCTGACCACATTGCTTGTTGCTGCTTACATCGCCATGTTTAAGCACGACTTGAAAGGCTTGCTTGCGTACTCGACAATCAGTCATCTGGGCTTGATTACTTTATTATTTGGTATGGGTACGCCGCTTGCGGCAGTTGCCGGTGTTTTTCATATTATTAATCACGCGATTTTCAAAGCATCCTTATTTATGGCTGCAGGTATCATTGATCACGAAGCAGGTACACGTGATATGCGCCGTTTGAGAGGATTGTGGAGATTTATGCCACATACGGCATTGCTGGCCATGGTGGCTGCCGCTTCTATGGCAGGTGTGCCATTATTTAATGGCTTCTTGTCTAAGGAAATGTTTTTTGCCGAAACGTTGCATCATGCCAATCAACCGTGGGGATGGCTTATGCCTACTGCAGCAACTTTAGCTGGTATTTTTGCGGTGGCTTACTCATTACGCTTCATTCATACGGTTTTTTTTAGTGGTGAGCCGGTTGATTTGCCCAAAACGCCACATGAGCCTCCTCGTTGGATGAAAGTACCAGTGGAAATTCTGGTAGGTTTATGTCTGCTGGTTGGCATATTGCCGGCATTAACTGTAGAGCCCATTCTTGCAGTGGCCTCAGCAGGTGTTCTGCAAGGCCCTGTTCCAGATCATGATTTAGCAATCTGGCACGGTTTCAACCCTGCATTATGGATGAGCATTATTGCATTATCTGGTGGAATTTTAATTTATTTAGTCCGTCGTCCATTATCCGCATTGCACGATCGATTCGTTGATCGAGTAGAATTTAAATCACTATATAATTATCTGCTTAACCAGCTTTTCAAAATCTCTAGTTATATAACTTATTTACTGAATTCAAATTCGCTACAGCAGATGCTATTTGTTTTTATGATTTTTATCCTGATGCTCGGCTTGGCAGGTTTCAACGAAAATGCATCCGCTTTAACCGGAGATCGTGCGTTATTACCTATGGATGGTGTCAGCATACTTGTTACGCTGATTCTTGTAATTGCTGCAATTGGAGCCGTTATTCTACACCGGCAACGTCTTGTATCGCTCATTTTAATGGGCGCAGTGGGGTTGGGAGTATCTCTTGTTTTTATCAAGTTTTCTGCACCGGATCTGGCCTTGACACAATTATCCGTCGAGGTAGTAACGATTGTTCTGATGCTATTAGCGTTATATTTTTTACCGCAATTTTCACCACTAGAATCTGGAAATTATATACGTAGCCGTGATGTCATGGTCGCTACAGCGGCAGGTTTAGGCGTGAGCTTATTAGTTTGGGCCATATTGACCCGCCCATATCATAGTATCGCAGATTATTTTTTAAGCAACAGTGTGCCGGGTGGCGGCGGAACCAATGTAGTCAATGTCATTTTGGTTGATTTCAGAGGCTATGACACGCTCGGCGAAATTACTGTACTCGCATTAGCCGGGCTGGGCATATATGCGATGCTGCACCAATTGAAATTATCCGGTTCTGAGCAGGATAGTGAGGGACAAACCTGGGATCGTGATTTACATCCGGTTATCATGGCCTCGTTTGTGCGCTTGTTATTACCGCTTGCCTTGTTGGTATCTGTGTATATTTTACTGCGCGGGCATAATCTTCCCGGCGGCGGCTTTATTGCCGGATTGATAACTGCGGTAGCGCTAATCATGCAATATTTGGCCAATGGTGTCACGTGGGCGCATACTCGGTTGTCGGTCGATATGCATAATGTGATTGGTGCGGGTATTTTCATTGCTGCGTTGACCGGTCTTGCCAGTTGGTTTTTTGACCATCCTTTCTTGACATCCACCTTTAGTTATTTACATTGGCCGATAATTGGAGAATTCGAGTTAGCTTCTGCCATGATTTTTGATCTGGGTGTTTATCTGGTTGTCGTCGGCACCACGTTGTTGATACTTATTCATCTTGGCCTGGTACATAAAGAAAGTCATTTGACAAACGTCAGAAAGAGAATCCGTTAATGGAAGCATTGGTAACAATACTGATTGGAACGCTCACGGCTTGTGGTGTTTACTTGGCTTTACGTGGACGGACTTTTCCGGTCGTGCTGGGTTTGACCTTTTTGTCTTATGCCGTCAACTTATTTCTATTGGTCATGGGACGACTCACTGTTGGCAAGCCGCCAATTATAGTGGACGGCATAACGGAGTATGCGGACCCCTTGCCGCAGGCGTTAGTGTTGACAGCTATTGTGATCAGCTTTGCCATGACTGCTTTTGTCATTGTGTTGTCCCTCAAGGCGCACCTGGAAATGGGGAATGATCATGTGGATGGAAAGCATAAACCATGATCAGCCATATTGTTATTCTTCCTGTAATATGGCCGCTGTTGCTGGGTGCATTGTTATTATTGCTACAAAAACAAAGTCTACAAGTGCTGCGTATTGTGAGCATTTCATCCGTCAGTGTTTTGGTCTTGTTAGCGGGATGGCTGCTCAGTATCGTTAACAGCGGCGAGATTCTAGTTTATGTGTTGGGTAATTGGGCGCCGCCATTCGGTATCGTTCTAGTTGCCGATCGGCTTGCGGCCTGGATGCTCATCATTACTGCGCTGGTTTCGTGGTGCGCGCTAGTTTACGCTGTACGTGGCACTGACACTGTCGGCCCGCATTTTCATGTTTTATTTCAATTGCAATTATTTGGATTAAACGGCGCATTTTTGACCGGTGATTTATTTAATTTGTTTGTATTTTTTGAAATTCTGCTGCTTGCTTCCTATGGCTTATTACTGCATGGTGGAGGGCGGTTGCGCACGATGGCCGGGTTGCATTTTGTCATCATCAATCTCGTAGGTTCAACTTTGTTTCTGTTTGCCGTGGGAACACTCTACGGACTTTTGGGCACGCTGAATATGGCGGATCTGGCTGTTAAAGTTGCCAATACTCCTGTCGAAGATATTGCGCTCATTCGTACCGCTGGCTTACTGCTGTTTGCTGTGTTTGCCCTCAAAACCGCTCTTTTGCCACTTTATCTATGGTTGCCTGCGGCGTATGCGCACACATCCGCTCCAGTTGCAGCTTTGTTTGCCATCATGACCAAGGTTGGCGCATACTGCATTCTGCGTGTTTATACCTTGATCTTTGGTGAACAGGCTGGTCCAATTGCCGACTTGATCGAACCCTGGTTGTTGCCATTAGCTTTGGCCACACTGATCGCAGGTGTGCTGGGTGTGCTGGCAAGTACGTATCTGCGCCAGCAAGTGGCCTATCTGGTGGTTGCATCCGTCGGTATGCTGCTCATCGCTTTTGGCATCAATACAAGTGCCGGAATAGCTGCTGGATTGTATTACTTGCCACATTCCACCTTTGCCGCTGCAGCGTTTTTTCTACTCGCTGATAGCATTGTTAATCGTCGTGGCGAAATGAGTGATCGATTTGAACCGGGTCTGATCATGGTGCACCAACGGATAGTAGGTACACTTTTTTTTATAGTGGCCATTTTAATAGCTGGGTTACCACCATTATCTGGCTTTGTCGGAAAATTTTTGATTTTGCAAGCGGCACTGTCACATGCTGCTCTTTCATGGATAATGACCATTGTATTAATAACCAGCCTGTTTACTATCATTGCATTGGCGCGTAGCGGGAGTTTGCTGTTTTACCGGGCGCAAGCTCCGGAAGCGACCCATACAACAGCGGATGACCATATTCAACCTATTATTACGTCTCATGGTATAAGTGGGTTGGCGATACCTGTCTGCTTGCTTGCGCTATGCGTGGCTTTAATGGTTTGGGCTGGTGCAATTACTGAGTTTGCACAGGCAACAGCAAACCAATTGCTGCAGCCCGATGACTATATTCAATCTGTGCTAGGTACTGGAAAATAATAACCATGGCTCGTCTACTACCTCATCCAATTTTATCTCCCACACTGGCATGTTTATGGTTGTTGCTGGTAAACAGCATAACACCCGGGCAGGTTTTTCTCGGCCTATTGCTGGGCTGGATGATACCATTGTTGACCCTGAGCTTCTGGCCAGAGGCCGTGACTATCCGCAAGCCACTTACCTTGCTGCGATATATTGGATTGTTACTGATTGATATCATAATGGCCAATTTCACCGTAGCACGTTTAATTCTTGGCGATCCAGACCGGCTCAAACCGATTTTTGTTGAATTACCATTAGACCTAACATCCGATCTGGCTATCAGTTTATTGGCTAACAGCATCACATTGACACCAGGAACTGTGTCGGCGCGGTTATCTGAAGACCGCCGATATTTATTGGTTCATGCGCTGAATGAAACTGATCCAGATGCGCTGATCGCGACAATTAAGCGCCGCTACGAACGCCCATTACAGGAGATTTTTGAGTTATGTTAGGTTCTGTAATTCCAATTGCGCTTGGATTAGTAACAGCGGCTGTCGCCATGAGTTTTTGGCGCTTACTGTGCGGCCCCAGCATGCCGGATCGGATTCTGGCACTGGATACTTTATATATAAATGCTATTGCATTGTTGATGTTGTTAGGTATTCACCTAGGCAGTGCGCTATTCTTTGAGGCGGCACTACTGATTGCTTTGATGGGCTTTATAGGTACTGTTGCATTGTGCAAGTATTTACTGCGCGGTGATATTATCGAATAAATCATGCTGGAATATTTGTTATCTTTTCTAATTCTGACGGGCGCTACCTTAACTTTCATTGGTTCTTTAGGCCTTTTGCGATTTAAGGATTTTTATATGCGCTTACATGGACCGACCAAAGCCACAACTTTAGGAGTTGGCAGTCTGCTGATCGCATCGGCGTTATTTTTCAGCAGTCGTAATGTCGGTATCAGTCTGCACGAAATACTGATTACGGTGTTTCTTGTTATCACCGCTCCGGTGAGTGCACATTTACTTGCTAAGGCAGCATTGCATCTGAATTTGCATTCGTTTGCGAAAATGCCGGCAAAATCAACAAAGAGAGAAGAAGGGACAGACGATGACGCAATGGATACCCAAACACCGGAAGAAAAATCTTCTTCATCAGATACGGATGTACCCCGCAAACCGGTTTAGTCTTGAAACTTAGTATTACTTGGTTTGAGTATTCAAGCGATTGTCTCTTACTTGAATAAACAAGTAGATTGATAGGAATACTATAGTAAGTTTTGAGGTTAGATTCTTTAGTACCTGCTATCATTCAATAATAAAGTCAAGAGTTGATTCACATCCACAATTTTGTTAAATAGGAAATCAGCAGAATTGCTTCTAAGTAAGTATCAAAATTACAGGGATAAACTGGTTTATTTCGAGAAAATAAAAATTATAACTTATATTAATATAATTCTAATGCTACTACTTTTTATGGAAGGAAATTATTAACAATGTTGACACATATACAACGCCTTGAAGCGGAGAGTATTCATATCATGCGGGAGGTGGTTGCAGAGTGCGAGCATCCAGTGATGCTCTATTCTATCGGCAAGGATAGTGCAGTGATGTTGCATCTTGCAGTAAAAGCATTTTATCCCTCGAAGCTACCTTTTCCATTGTTACATGTCGATACGACATGGAAATTCAGGGAGATGATTGAATTTCGCGATGTAATGGCAAAGAAATTAGGGCTTGATCTTATTGTTCACATTAATCCCGAAGGAGTTACAAAAGGAATTAACCCTTTTACACACGGCTCCGCAGTTCATACGGATATCTGGAAAACTGAGGGTTTAAAGCAAGCATTAGATAAACATGGTTTTGATGTTGCTTTCGGTGGAGCCCGTCGCGATGAGGAAAAATCACGCGCCAAAGAACGGATTTTTTCCATTCGATCAGCACAACATCGTTGGGATCCCAAGTTACAGCGCCCCGAGTTATGGCGGCTGTATAACGCGCGCAAGAATCCGGGTGAAAGTATTCGTGTTTTTCCGCTTTCAAATTGGACCGAGCTCGATATTTGGCAATATATCCATTTGAACAATATTCCTATTGTGCCATTGTATTATGCTAAAGAACGACCTGTTGTAGAGCGTGATGGTACTTTAATTATGGTTGATGATGACCGTTTGCCGATGCGAGAAGGCGAATCTCCGATGATGAAGAAAGTTCGTTTCCGCACACTGGGTTGCTATCCTTTAACCGGTGCGATTGAGAGCGAGGCAAGTTCCCTGGTGGATATTATTCAAGAAATGTTACTGGCAAGAACATCTGAGCGTCAGGGGCGATTAATCGATCATGATTCCACAGGTTCGATGGAGAAAAAGAAACAGGAGGGTTACTTCTAATGGCACATGTATCTGATTTGATTGCCGAAGATATTGAGTTGTATTTAAAAGCGCATGAGAACAAAAGCATGCTTCGGTTTATCACTTGCGGCAGTGTTGATGATGGGAAAAGCACTTTAATTGGGCGGATGTTATATGAGTCCAAGATGCTGTTTGAAGATCAATTGGCTCAATTAGAGGCAGATTCCAAAAAGGTAGGTACCCAAGCCGGTGACTTAGATTTTGCATTATTGGTTGACGGGCTTTCTGCGGAACGTGAGCAAGGGATAACTATTGATGTGGCCTATCGTTTCTTTTCTACCGATAAGCGCAAGTTTATCGTCGCAGATACACCAGGCCATGAGCAGTATACCCGCAACATGGTTACAGGGGCCTCAACAGCCGACGTGGCGGTAATTCTTATTGATGCACGCAAAGGTGTCCTGACACAGACGCGGCGTCATAGTTATTTAGTTTCATTAATTGGAATTCAACATGTGGTGCTTGCGATCAATAAGCTGGACATGGTGGATTATTCAGAAGAAATTTTTCATCAGATTAATAAAGAATATCGTGAATTTGCAGAAGAATTAGGGTTGAGTAATATTGTAACCATTCCGATGTCAGCCCTTAAAGGCGATAACATTACCTCATTGAGTGCCAACACGCCATGGTATCACGGTGAAACATTGATGGGATATCTGGAGAATGTGCAGGTCGAGGATATCAATGTGGAATCTGGGGTTTTTCGCATGCCGGTACAATGGGTCAATCGCCCTAATCTGGATTTTCGAGGTTACTCGGGCATGGTTGCACGTGGCAGCGTCAAGCCAGGTGATCTTATTCGTGTATTACCTTCCGGCAGAGAAAGTCGTGTAACTCGTATTGTGACCAGTGATAGCGATTTAACGCAGGCAGTTTCAGGGCAATCGATTACATTGACACTGGCTGATGAAATTGATATCAGCCGTGGAGATATTTTAGCTGCCACCGATACTCTACCGGGTGTGGCCGATCAATTTGAGGCCACGATTGTCTGGATGGTAGATGAATCGATGCTTCCCGGTCGGCCGTATTTGATGAAAATCGGAACAAAAATAGTCACCGCTAATGTTTCGGTGCTGAAATATAAGGTAAACGTTAATACGCTTGAGCATGTCGCTGGCACCAAGCTGGAACTCAATGAAATTGGTATTTGTAACCTCAGTACTGACCAACTGATCGCTTTCGATCCTTATAAAGAAGATCATGACATCGGTGGTTTTATCCTGATTGATCGCTTAACTAACAATACGGTTGGTGCTGGCATGCTACATTTTGCCTTGCGCCGGTCGCAGAATATCCACTGGCAGGCGATCAATATCAATAAGCAAGCACATGCTGCCACAAAAAGGCAAAAGCCGTTTATTCTTTGGTTTACTGGTTTATCTGGCAGTGGTAAATCAACCATTGCTAATTTAGTCGAGAAGAAACTCTATTCTATTGGCAAACATACCTATCTGTTGGATGGAGATAATGTGCGCCATGGACTTAATAAAGATCTTGGTTTTACTGATGCGGATCGGGTTGAAAATATTCGCCGTATCGCGGAAGTTGCTAAATTAATGGTCGATGCAGGCCAGATTGTATTGGTATCATTTATTTCACCTTTCCATTCAGAACGTAGGATGGCCAGGGAATTGGTAGAGCAAGGTGAATTCTTTGAGGTATTTATTGATACGCCTATTCATGTCGCAGAAGAGCGCGACCCCAAAGGATTGTACAAGAAAATGCGTCGAGGTGAATTGAAAAATTTCACCGGAATTGATTCGCCTTACGAAGCACCAGAAAATCCGGAAATACATATTAATACAACGAAGCTTACTCCAGAGCAGGCCGTTGATGAGATTGTCAACTACCTGACGCATATAGGCGCTTTAGGTTAATTCTTCAATAGTCATTGTACGTTGAATAAAAAAATTAAAGTTAATTTTTTTTCATATGGTTATATATAGGAAGCTATTCAGATGAATCGTTTTTATGTATTTAATGGTGACGCGGATGGCGTATGCGCTTTACATCAACTCAGACTTGCAGATCCAACAGCTGCTAATCTGATAACTGGAGTTAAGCGTGATATCAAGCTATTGGATCGAGTGGAGGCAAATCCCGGCGATCTGGTGACAGTACTCGACATTTCTCTGGACAGTAATCGCAAAGGATTGATGCGATTATTGGAGGCGGGTGTCAGGATAGAATATTTTGATCATCATCACGCCGGAGAGATACCGCAGCACCCTAACTTGATTGCGCATATCGATTTATCTGCCGATGCCTGTACTAGTCTTCTGGTCGATCAGCATCTAAAAGGGAAATTTCATCTGTGGGCAATTACTGCCGCTTTCGGCGACAATCTCGTGCAAAAAGCTCGTCAACTGGGAGCCACAGCAAAATTAACGGAAACTGAGATTGATCAACTTGCACATCTGGGTGAGTATCTAAACTACAATGGCTATGGTGATAATTTACCTGATCTGCATTTTCATCCCACTGCACTTTACGAAGAAATCAGACCTTATACGAATCCATTTGATTTCATCGCTGAATCGAATGCTTTTAGGAAGCTTTCTGATGGATATCAGGATGATACGAGTCGAGCAGATTCATTGCAGCCCTTGACAACCGAAGAACGGTATGCTGCCTATTTATTGCCAGATGCTCCTTGGGCAAGACGCGTTAGCGGTATCTTTGCCAACAAACTGGCAAACGCGCATCCCCAACGTGCACATGCGGTGATAACGCCTAATCATGCCGGCAATTATACTGTAAGCGTACGAGCCTCTCTCACAAACCCAAGTGGTGCTGATGTATTGTGTTTGCAATTTGATACAGGAGGAGGGCGCAAAGCCGCAGCCGGCATCAACCATTTACCAACAGGTTCATTAGATAATTTTATCAGTAGCTTTAAACAACACTTTTGTAGTTAGTTCAGTGAAGCACCGGAAAATTTAGGCGAACCTCAATCCGACTAAATAAATCGATTACTTCTTATTGAGGGTTATCGTCATGATTCTTGTCACTGGTGGCGCCGGATATATTGGATCGCATACATGCGTTGAACTGCTTAATGCCGGTTTTGATGTAACCGTGTTTGATAATTTTTGCAACAGCAAGCCCGAAGCACTGGTACGTGTAACACAAATCAGCGGCAAAAAACCTGAGTTAATATCCGGCGATTGCCGCGATCGTGCTGCCATGGTAGCAGCCCTCAAGCAAAGCAAGGCTACCGCTGTTATACATTTTGCTGGTCTCAAAGCAGTTGGCGAATCTGTTGATCACCCACTGTCATATTACGATAATAATGTTGTAGGTACATTGCGCCTTTTGGAAGCAATGCAAGAATGTAATGTCAAGACCCTGGTATTTAGTTCTTCTGCAACGGTTTATGGCGATCCCGTTAAGTTACCGTTAACGGAGGATCATCCGCTCGCTCCCACCAATCCCTATGGTCGCAGTAAGTTGATGATTGAAGATATATTACGTGATTTCCAACACAGCGACTGTTCGTTTCGAATCGGCATATTGCGTTATTTTAATCCAGTAGGTGCACATCCAAGCGGCTTAATCGGTGAAGATCCGCAAGGAATACCAAATAATCTGATGCCTTTTGTGGCACAAGTTGCAGTTGGCCGCAGAGATACTCTAAGTGTATGGGGCAACGATTATCCAACTGTCGATGGTACGGGGGTACGTGATTACATCCATGTCGTTGATTTAGCGCTTGGTCATCTCAAGGCATTGGAAACATTGGGAGCCATACAAGGCGAGCAACAAAATGGTCAATATCCGAACTGTTTGACCGTAAATCTAGGTACCGGCAGAGGCTACAGTGTTTTGGAGGTTGTTCGCGCTTATGAACAAGCAAGTGGACAGTCTATTCCTTATCGAATCGCACCTCGACGCTCAGGCGATATTGCTTCTTGTTATGCGAATCCGGATCGCGCCTATGAATTGCTTGGTTGGCGAGCGAAGCTTGGATTGGATGAAATGTGCGCCAATAGCTGGCATTGGCAAAACACGAATCCAAATGGTTATTGAAATTAGGGTGCATCACCTTTTGGTTTATCAATCAGTAAATCAATTCTGATTTAATCTATTAAGAAATATTAAGGAGATATCGAATGAAAGCAATTAGAAAAGCTGTATTTCCTGTTGCCGGATTAGGAACCCGTTTTTTACCGGCAACTAAAGCAAATCCTAAGGAAATGCTGCCTATCGTTGATAAACCGTTGATTCAATTCGCCGCAGAAGAGGCTGTTGCCGCTGGCATTGATGTGTTGATTTTTATTATTGGCCGCAACAAGAGTTCAATTCCAGATCATTTTGACAAAGCCTTTGAATTAGAAGCCAAGTTGGAAGAAGGCAGAAAAAAAGAAATGCTTAATGTAGTTCGCAATATTTTACCCGCACGTATTGATTGCGTTTATATTCGTCAGGCAGAAGCATTGGGATTAGGTCACGCTGTTTTATGTGCACAGTCCGTAGTCGGTGATGAACCTTTTGCGGTATTGCTGGCGGATGATTTAATCAATGCGAATGAGCGTTGCTGTCTGAGTCAAATGACTGATATCTATAATCAGAATCATTGTTCAGTTTTAGGAATTGAACGGGTGCCGCACGAAACAGTCAATCGCTACGGTATTATCGATAGCGCGCCAATTTCAGATAATTTATCTAAAGTTAACGCTATTGTAGAAAAGCCGGCGATTGATCAAGCACCTTCCAATCTTGCGGTTGTCGGGCGTTACATCCTGACACCACGAATTTTTAAACTTCTGGAACAAACCCAGCGTGGCGCTGGTAATGAAATTCAACTCACGGATGGCATTGCAAAATTGCTAAACGAAGAATCTGTATTGGGCTATGAATTTCAAGGCAAGCGTTTTGATTGTGGCAGCAAGTCAGGTTACTTGCAAGCAACAGTGGAATATGCATTACAGCATCCTGAACTTAAAGATGAATTTAAAAACTATTTGACTGAATTAACAAAGGAATATACCTGATACTTGCACAGAAGCTGGATTTGCGTAAATTTCTGCTTTAAACAGATTTACGCAAATCCAGCGCTTAAATATCCTCATTTGCAATTCACCGTGGATTTTTTATAAGACTGTTTGTTAAGGTTCAAAAAACCATTTCAATAGGTAATCAAATCATTATGCATAGAAGCGGCCTCGCAAATTCGGACAGTCCGATAAGTGGTAATCTTGCTCAAC
>NZ_CADEGP010000063.1 GCF_902826915.1 uncultured Nitrosomonas sp. | reverse complement strand
TGAGCAAGATTACCACTTATCGGACTGTCCGAATTTGCGAGGCCGCTTCTGTGCGAGCTCAGTGCCAGCGGCTAGAGAAAGAATGGCGAATATCATTCGGCTTAAGCGTTCTTGAGTCATCATCAAGCATAGAATCAAGCCAAACAAAAAAAATAAACAAAAATGCCAGATCTTGGATAAATCCCATGTCATTGTGTTTTTAGTTTGCTCACTTTGCGTATGAATGTGTGTTTTCACTTCATCGGATACTTGATTCTTGAGTTTTCCTGGCAGAGTTGTTCCCGCGAGAATGGAGATGAATGCGCAAACTAGTAATAAGCGCAAGAAAATACTTTGTTTTTTGCTGATAAGGCATGAGCCAATCAGCAGCAGGAAGAAAACGCTCCATGCGGATAGCATTATGTTCCTGATTGTCGCGAACAACTGAGTTTCGCGGACGGGATAAAGTTGGATATTATTGACTTGGAGCGATCCGGTAGCTTGACTTAATTGTGCGATTGCCCGGATGCTTTGGGTTTCATGTGAAACAGTAAAAATGCCTGGATAATTTTCCCAATCATGGGTTCCTGTCAGCGACACTACTACCGAAGGCAAGTCCCAGCGCTCCTTCTTTTTATCAATTTGCAGCAGCAGAAGTCTGGCCTGATTCCAAGGCTTTTCGCCTGCTAATACATCATTGCTTTTTACATCAGCGGATAGCAATAAAATCGTACCAGGCGCAACCGTTGGGATATCCTGGTAGATGCTGGTTATCGTTGTTGCATCATTGGATATAAGATTGAACCCGGTGCTGGTGAGATTAATTTGACTGTTTTCTGAAGTTTTGTATTTCCAATGGTCAGTTAACAGCTCAGATCCATCGGGTTCATATTGCGCGATCCAAGTATGAGATGCAATGGTGGTAACGGCCAAGAAAATAAAAAGCAAGTACTGTGTTTTAAACAGCGGCATGCATCAGATGTCGGTGCGCAGCAATACAGTAGAATCTCTGTAGCTATTAAGTTCAGGAAAAATAAATATGTTCTTTTTTGCGTTGTGAAGTGTCATTTTTGACGGATCCTCCTGCACGCGAGCAACACAGCACACAGTGTGCTGCTGTGGATAGAGCAATTTAGGCGCTATCTTTGCGATCTAAAAATGCTGAACCATTAAGCTGATATAACCAGCGGCAAAAATAATGAGCACAATAATTACGAGCTTTTTCATCGAATCAATTCCTTTCAGTTAAATGTTAATTAGCATTGTTGTATTGTAGCGTGTAAGTAAAACGCATCCTAGGCTTTGCCGTCAAGTATTTTGCATTGTTTTGTTGAGTAGATGGTCAGTGCGACTCCAATGCTAATTTGATTATTTGATGCCATGTTTTGTATTTTGCGTCGAATGACAATCTTGCGTTAGCGGGGCTTGTGGAAGGCAGGCGTGACAGAGTTATTGATCCTAACTTATTGCCCGGAATGACGTTGCGCCTAAAGCAGGTTTCTGCTTTCCCACCGTTAAAAAATACATGGGTAATTTGCGGATGCACGGCAAAAAAGGCTGGAAAATTGTTGACAATCTGCGTCCCAGTTTCAATCATTGAATCCAGACTTCCAGAGCGGTTGCAGGATTTAAGTACATCCCATAGTGCGATGGGCGATGATTTCAGGGCGATTATTTTTTCTTCATAGGACGAATTCACTTGGATTTGCAGTAGTGGTGCCATAATTGGCCAGAAGGCATTGCGCGGATGCGCGTAATATTGAGTTGCCGCTAGGGAAGCCTCACCGGGCATGCTGCCGAGTATCAGGATTTTTGCGTGAACGCCCGCTATGGGGGCAAAGCTGTGGATGGTTGGCATGATGAAACAAAGCGCATCAAACGAGCTTGTCGATATAATAATGCCGCATGGCATTGCATTGCTGATCTAGCTCATACACTAAGGGGCGACCAGTAGCCAATTTCAATTTCATGACCTGTGTGGGAGTGAGATGATCCAATAACATCATCAGCGCTCGCAGGGTATTGCGGTGAGAGACAATCAGCACGTGTTTTCCTTGCTGAATTTCCGGTTGAATCGTATTCTGCCAATAGGGTTTGAGGCGCATGAGGGTTTGTCGCATGCTCTCTCCTGTTGGCAGTTGATCGCGATCAATATGGGCATAACTGAGCTGATTGCCAGGATAACGATAATCTTCTTGATTCAAATTTGGGGGGGCGGCGTCAAATTTGATTTGGCAACCCAGAATCGGCCAAATGCCGAATTGTCTGATCGCCGACCAACGCTTCATGCCTTCGAGTGCTCCGTAGTGGCGTTCATTTAAATGCCAGGTTTGCAGTACCGGAATATCCAGGTGCATGCTTGCTAGTGCAATGCGCGATGTCGATGTGGCGCGTTGCAGGACGGAAGTAAAACACAAATCAAAAGTGAAGCCTGCATGCTTCAGCAAGTAAGCCGCTTGTTCAGCTTCCTGCTCACCTTTTGAGCTTAGCGCCACATCGCTCCAGCCGGTGAATTTTTTATCGCGATTCCAGATACTTTGCCCGTGACGCAACAGCACCAGCTTCGTCACGCTTTGTCGGGAAGTTTTTGCCGCCGGGACAATTTTTAGCATTAATTGTTTTGTCGCTGCGAGGGATTCGTGGCAGCTTCAGAGGATTCGCGCCAAATTTGTTTTAGTGCTGGCCATAAGCCGCTGCGCAGTGTTTTGATATACTGCGAATTATCGGTCAGATTATTGATCAAGCGACGCTGGGCCTTGCCAAGATTATGGTATGGCATACTCATGAAGAGGTGATGCGTGGCATGGTAACGCAAACCGACCGGCGCCCACAGCGGTGTGACCAGAAAGTTACCGGGAATATTGATCGAATCCAAATATTGTTCAGCCAAAGTCATCTTGCGATTGCCGGGATTGCGGTAAGCGTGAGCGGCCAGCGTGCGCAATGAATTAAGGGCAAAGACAGTCACCGCGACCAAATACCAGAGTATCAACAATGAATACGGGAAAACTTCCAGCATCACCAGCGCAATAACAGTTGCACCAAACAAACAGGCAGCGATTTCCTGCTGTCGCCAATTGAGATCGTTGCGGACAGCATCTTTGGCGCGCCGGTAATTCGGATCAATCGTCAATGACGATGCGCGTTCCCACACGATTCTGTGCAGCGGGGGAATGAGGTAAGTGATAGGCGTCAATACCACAAACCGTATCGCTAGCAGAATCGGGATCAGCAACGACAATAACACATACACCACCATTTCTCCGGGCTTGCGCGTCGCAAACGGCAGGTATTCACCATCTGCGCTGGTGCCATACACATCCGGCTTATGATGATCGTTATGCACGCCATCATAAGTAAACGAAGGGATCATGAATGGGATGCCGCTCAGAATATTCCATGCTAGACGGAAGTTTTGGAACGTGCCCTTTTTCAAATGCGCCAGTTCATGCACAAAAACCGCCGAGCGATACAATGCCAGTACCGAAATCACAAAAGCACCTAGTTGCCACAGTGATAAAAACGGAGAAAACAGCGCAGTGAAAAAAGCGATCCAGCCCAGCGTGACATGGAACAGAAAATCAATCCAATAAATCCACGGATTGGGCGCCAACAGATCGCGTACCAGATGATGTGCTTCCCGCAAGGGAAATTCCTTGGCGTAAGGTGTATTTTGTTCGGTGGCTTGTTCAGTCACTTGTTGCCTCGCTTCATTACGGTCACGACCAGTAGGTTTTGAGATGCTCCATGATCTGCTGATTGATAGCTGTGTCTGTTTTGTTGATTTGACTCAAATTCGGCACGGCTGGCCAACCTGCGTCGATAAATTCCATGCCGGCGAATGACTTAGGCTGTGCATAGCGTGGCAGCACGTGAAAGTGCACATCCGGGTCAACCATCATCAGCATCAGATAATTGATTTTGTCATACTGAAAAGCTTGGGTTAGTGCTGATTCGATATGCCGGGTTACTGCATGTAGCTCATTAAAACTTGCCAAACTCAACTCCGAGAAGGCATTGGCTGGCTCATGTGCAATTAAGACCAGCGCACCCAGCGTGGCTTGCGCCGGACGTAATAACACTGACCAGTAATGATATGACTGGATAATCGTTTGTGGCGCACCGAATTTGCGCATGGTGGCATTGTAGTTCGTTGGAGCTGAATCCTGCATCATACGAGTTTACTCGCTAAAAATAATGCCTGCCCGGGCTAAGTCCTCAATGAAATCGATTTCGCACCAGCGAAAACCTTTGATAGAACAAGAGTTCACCAAATGCTGCTTAGCCAGACGATCAATAATTGATAAATACCATGATTTGAGTTCCGCCGGATGACGCAAAGCCACTTCCACGGCATCACGAAAGGTGCGTGCGCCTTGCTCGCGGAAGTAAATCAAACCAATTGATTCCGCGTTGACTTGATGTGGCGGCACGATCTTGCTGACTTGTTGCACCCAGCGATCGGCATCTAGTTGTACTTTCATATCGTCGGCGTCATAAGTATCCTTGTCATCCACACTCAGTGTAATGGGCGCGAATTCTGAATTCAAGACTTTGCTCAGCAACGCCGATTCGATCACGGTATCGCCGTTTAGCAGCAAAAAATCGCCATCCATTTCGGCGCGTGCGATCCAGCAACTTGCCAGATTATCCGCTACCTCATAAAAAGGGTTGAACAGAATTTTAATCTTGGGATGGTTTGCGTAACGTTGTTGCAGCAACGCCTCAATCAGTGCTACCTGAAAGCCGCTAATAATCGTAATATCATTGACACCCACTGCCAACAAAGCATCGATTTGCCAGGCCAGCACGGGTTTATCGGAAACTGGCAGCAGGCATTTTGGCATATTCTCAGTCAGTGGCAATAAGCGGCGGCCTTGCCCGGCGCTCAGAATGATGGCTTTGATCAATTTCGTGGTTTGATTCGTCATAGATGAATTGATTTTAAGACAGTTTCAATGTCAAGCGTTGATAATAGCAACGCAGTATTGTAACTAAGTTTGGATTTAGAGAGTGCGCTTTAAAAAGAAAGACTACTGGTTTGCTTCAATTCTGCAACAATGCGCTGCGTAGTACGCAAGAAATTGTCAATTTGTTCCAACGTGTTGCTGCGCCCCAAACTGACACGCACCGCGCAGCGTGCAAGCATCGGGTCAACCTGCATAGCATTCAGCACATGACTTTGTCCCGGATTTACGCTGGAACAAGCAGCTCCAGCCGCGACAGCAAAACCAGCTTTATCCAATTTAACCACCAGCGTGTCACCTTCAATATCCGGCAACGCAAAGTAACAGGTGTTGGCAATGCGTGCGGCAGCACTGCCGAAAATCACTGCATTCATAGCAATCAATCCTCTTTCTAACTGATTGCGCAATAAAGAGACATGTTGCACGGTTTCGGCCATGCGCGCTTGCGCCAATTCGCACGCTACGCCAAAACCGACAATCGCAGGCACATTCTCGGTGCCGGAGCGCAATCCATTTTCATGTCCGCCACCATAGATCAGCGGTTTTAATAACAACCGTTTGTCGACAATCAATGCCGCTGCGCCTTTGGGGCCATAAATCTTGTGCGCAGAAAGTGTCATGGCATGCACTTTGAGTGCCGAGAAATCAACCGGAATTTTACCCAATCCTTGAATCGCGTCGGTGTGAACATAAGCACCATGCGAGCGTGCTAGTTCGGCAACACCGGTAACATCCTGAATCACGCCGGTCTCGTTATTCGCCAGCATCACCGCAACCAATCCAGGCTTGTGATTCTGCATCGCGTCACCCGCTGCATCCAAATCCACCTGCCCGGAAGCGTTAACCGCCAACTGGTGCATCGCCCACGCATCGCAACTGCGGCGAGACAGCGCTTGGGTTGGTTTCAACACACAAGGATGCTCAATCGCGCTGATGAAAAGATTGCCGGGTTTCAAACTATCGGCCGCGCCACGGATAAACAAGTTATTTGCTTCCGAGCCACCGCTGGTGAAAATCACCTGCATCGGTTGTACTCCTACCGCATCCGCTACCTGTTTGCGCGCTCTATCAATTGCCCGCCGCGCGTTCAAGCCGTAGCCATGGCGACTGGAGGCATTGCCGAACTCCTGTTGAAAGTACGGTAACATGGCTTCGAGTACAGCGTCGTCGACGCGGGTGGTGGCATTGTGGTCGAAATAGACTGGTTCCATTCAGGTTGTCTGTAAATTGAACAAAGAAGAGTATGATAAACCTTATTGGGGGTTTTTATGAACCCTGATGCTTATTTTCTGCATTGCTGTATTGACCGGGAGCGCATGCATCTGCTGAATGTTTTCTCGAAGCTACGCTGGAATTATCGTCAAAAAAGGCTCTTAGTCCGAGAGTCTCTCGAATCTGAATTTGCCCTAAAGAAGAGTCAGTTCCAAATTGAATGAATGTCGAACGTCATCTAAATGTATTCGTAGAATATCATGCACTACTATATACAAGCGGCACCAAAGTTGAATCTATATAAATTTTTAAAGGATTAAATCATGTCAGTAGAATCATTCATTTCGGCCGAAGCACACTTAGCCAAACTAGGATACAGCGTTCAACAAGCAAATGATTTTATTAATGCAAATGTTGGACAAGCGGAAATAATTTTTGCCGCTGCCAGAGAAAGTGGTGTAACAACGAATATGCTCAACGAAATTTCTGGACACTCTACTACTGTAATTCGAGAGTATTTTGATGCTGCTGGTTTAAACAACAAGGAAGTAGATTATACCAGCTTACTAGTAAATTCTGATTTAGGCTCTTTGGAACGACTTATTAGTTTTAATGAAAGGGACGGCATTTTATCGAATTCATCATTGAGTGATACAGTCCGATCAGAAATTAATATGCCACTAAATTATGATTTCACTTTTGTAGAGTACGCCGATTTTCAGCTTAATGATGGGAAATATGATGCAGAAGAATTAGGTGTAGGGCATCTAGTTAATGTTTTAGCAGCAAATGAAAGCATAGAATCTTTATTTTACGGCTCTATAATCAATAGTTTTTTAGCACTTGATGAAACTGAACTGGACCAAATTAACACTTTTCCTAGAAGTGATGATCAAGAGGAATTTCAATTGCTTATTCTTGACGCATTGAGTGAGTCTCCTACTCTGATCACTTGGAGTGAGGAGGAACTAGTTGATTTAGTTACAAGTGAAGCAGTAAACATTATCGATAAATACTGGGAAAGCAATTTGGTTGGAGTGCTTGATCATAGCATTCTGGGATTAGCTACAGCTTAATATAGATCTATAGAATGGTGTCTTCTACATCAAGGCAGTTTAAATTGCCTTGATGTGTGATTTAACTATTCATCACTAAAAGAGCATCCCTGAGTGTTCTAACAATTAATATGTTTCTTACACACATATTCCAGATCGCCATCAATATTAATCCAATAGCAGCAAGGATTCTTCTTGTACGTTGTTACATTCCACGCGCTACTGCTGACTATTCCTGATATGGATTGAGGCAAACTTGCCGACAGGCTAACATAATTTTCTCGTTTTAGAAGCTTTGCTTTACCGGTGACTATGTCAACAAGAACAAGAAACCCAATATTGCTCATTTCCGCTGCTTCCTCAAGCCTGCTAACAACTTCAGAAGGTAATAAAGCTATATCGGTAACTGAATTTGCAATAGCTCGTGGTTCCTGGTTTTCGTTTTTTTGACAAATGAGTTCAATTTGACCATTAATACTAATATAACTACACGAATTAAATTTTGCTCCCTGTACTTCTAACTCTGTGACTCCGGTTATGGAAATTGATGCAATGTTTCTTATTTCAGATGCAGCTTCAGGGCCAACTACGCGATATGAATCTGCATCGACATGCTTCAAATACCTTTTCTGCCCATTAGTACTATCGATGAGTACAACAAAACCGAAATTAACATTCGAAATTCTTTCTAGCTCATTTGCAAGTTCGATTGGTAAGTCTTTTGAAAATAAATTTGAAGGATGCGTATCACGAATTTTATGTGTTTCACATCCTGTTAATACAAATACTAAGAATAACAAAAATATCACAAATGGTTGCTTAAGATTTTGCATGCTATTTTCTCCTTTTTTCTAGAAATTTAATGTTATCCGCACAAAGATTGTGCGAGTTGGAACAAAACGTGAGTTAACAGGCTCGGATGTTTGGAAATTGATATTGCGGAATAAAAAAGATTCATCAAAAAGATTTCTTGCCTCCAGACTTACAATTCCTCGCCGATTGGGGAGTCGATAACCAACCGATGCATCAACTAAGAAGAATTTATCGATGCCTTCATTCTGATCTCCCTGTCGGTCAATCTTCTGATGTACAAAGGTGCCGGTCAAATTGGCAAAAAATCCCCGAGGATTAAAATAATCTACTTCGGTAGGAATACTGAAAGTGTCAATATTATGAGGGCCGGCAGATGTTTCCGCCCGAGAAAATTTCTCAAGCTGAATTTCACTTTTGGCAGTCCAGTTAGTATGTAATAAGCCATATAAGTATGCTCGGTACAAATTTTCTTTCTGATCCTGGAAACTGCTACTTCTCGAAGAATGCACAGGAACTTTCAAATCACGGCTGGAAATTTCAAAACCAGTAAAGACTTTATTTCTATGATGAGCATCCAATCCAATCCCCATTCGACGGGATTTTGTGCCATTAGGATCATCAAATAATTGGTTAAACCCGGCGACCTGCGTGGGTTCAATAGTCTGCTGAGTTGTGAGGGGTGCTTTAATCGTTTCAATCAACGCCATGCGCAGCCTTAATTGCTTGGTAAAGCTCCACTGTAAACCTAATTTGGGGTTGAATCCATCAACTGGTAAGTCCCTTCCTTTATAAGAGTCGTAGCTAAAACCAAGGGTAGCATTTGTGTTTTCATTAAAATTCAAATTGGTATAAACATAGCCATTTGTTTTGTCATTGCTGAAGTTTTCAGTTGAGCAGCAATTTACTTGTTTTGTTAGTAAGCTTATTTCTCTAATGTCCCGATCAACATTGGTACGATAAACGCCAGAGCCCGCTAGCATATTAATCCGATTACTACGAAACTGATATTGCATTTCAGTCTGATAGGCTTCATTTTTAGCTGAGGTTAAATTATTAATCAACCCCACAGGAATAGGATCCGTATTCTCACTTTTTCTATCAGTGTACTGTCCCGACATAATGATATTCTGATTAGGGGCCAGATCATATTTACCGCCTATGCGAACTGAGTCTTCATCGATTTTTCGTCGGAATCTATTCTGAGGGAGATTGAGATTTGTGGAATCCCTGTCAAAATCCAGCAATAAATTGCCCTGATCCGACGAACGAGTGCGCACTTCTGCCTGCAGATTCAGTCTGGATGTTAGCGCATGTTGAACGAAAGCATTGAGAATATCATGGTTTTGATCATTGTTGGTGCGGAAGCCATTGGTTTCATAATGAAATTGCCCCAGGCTAATCGATGTGCGCTCGTTGAATTTAGAGAAAACCACTTCATTGCCCAAGCTACTATTGTTGCCAACCACACCCGACGTGATCAATTGAGCCTTGCTGCGTTCCATTAAGGGGGAAAATTCATTAAACCCCGGATTCGATGGGCCCGTGTTATTTATAATATTAAGATCAGCTACCGCCAGATGCGGTTGCACGGGATTGACGTTGATCGGTTGCAACAGTTGTGCTTGCAGTAATTCGCTGACGCGTGCTGCTTCGTGGCGCGGAATGTTGGCATAGGTATCCGATAAAAAACGATGCGCCGAATGGCTGGATGGATCGAAGCTCAATGATTTTGACGTTTCCATGAGGGCGCGTTTTTCAAATCCGAGATTCTCAAAAATTCTTGCCAGGCTGGAGCCCCGGGCCGCTTCATCGCGATCGAGCAGGAGTTTGGATCGATACACCGCACGGTTATTGTTCAGTTCAATCGATTTCTGGATATCCCTGAGCGCTTCCACCGGGCGATTCTGGGTTTGTTTCTGGATACCGTCATAGAGCCACGGAGTTGGGTCTTTCGGGTCGCGTTCTTTGGCTAGATCAAATTGTGTGCTCGATAGTGGATAGCGCTTTTCCTCGAAATACGCTTTACCCAAATAACTGCGAATCAGCGAATTAGCCGGATCCAGACTGGCAGCGATTTCAAGCTCTATGCGTCCTGCTTCGAGATTGCCTTCGCGAATCAGTGCAAGTCCAAGCCCAAGCCTGGGCGTCGGATCGGCCTGATCGAGTTCAATCGCACGTTGAAAAATTGCTTTTGCAGCTTGTGTGTCAAGTTGTAATAACTGCGCAAAGCCTAATATCGTCTGTGTTTTGCTCAAGTCAGGATTTAATCTGACTGCTTGTTGCGCGGCTTGCTTTGCTTGTTCTAATTCGCCCAGCGACATTTGTAATTCAGCAATTCGCGCCCACGCCAGTGCATGCTGGGGATCCAGCAGCATGGCCTGTTGTACGCTTTTAAGCGCGGCTTCAATCTCAAAATGCGCTTGCTGGGCATAGGAAAGCGCCAGGTGTGCTACGGCTGATTCCGGATTGCTGGTAACCGCTGTGGTTGCCAGATCAAGTGCTTGATCTTTATCATTTTGCACGACAGCGATAACTGCCTGTAAGGCATAGGCATCGCTGTTGTCCGGCTCCAGCTGTAGCACGCGCTGAATGATTGCCTGGGCTTCTTCAGCTTGCCCGGCGCTGAGCAATTGACCTGCCTGATGTATGAGCGCATTGATATCTTGCACGCCACGATCCTGCCAGTAATCCAAGATGGTGGGATAGTACAACGCCCATTGCACTGCATCGATTGGAAATAGCGTGATTTCTTTTTGGGGTGCCCGGCCTCTGTGAATGGTGGCCGCTTCATGATCGTTGAGTGCCAGTTGACCCCAATCATTACTGACGGACACTTTGCCTTCGTAGACCACAACTTCTGCATCGTCGCCATGCACGCTGACCAGAAATTCGGTGCCGTCTACGCCGGCGTTAACAAAGGGAGTTCTGATTTTGAACGGTTTCGGTGTCCGTGTGATGATATGAATCGCACCCTCAATAAAATCTAATAGCGAGACGCTCTTATCTTCTTGCATTGCCGGAAAAATAATACTCGATTTCTGGTCAAGCCGTAGCATGCTATTGTTATTTAATCTTAATGCGGCACGGCTGTGTGATCTGGAACGGATCATGTCACCTCCACACAATAGTGTGTCCATACTGGCTGATTGCCAGGTTTTCTCCTGCATACGTTTGATCTCGATCACGCCCTGTGTGGATACGATCCGGGCACGAGCAGTTTCCGCTGTGCACGTTGCTGCGGCATGCAGTGAACCGATAGGGCTCAGAGAAAAAAGCATTGCGGTAAGAACAAACATCAAGCTTGATGCTTTTCCAAATCGCTGATATAGCAAGACTGGCAAACATATTTTCATCTTGATCTTTTTTATTGTTGCTCACCCAGAGATCGCCTCCGAAAACACCTGTTTTGTATCTTTTAGTAGAAATGATGCGTTGGGTTCCTGATTGAGGTTTTAGAAAAACTGTGGAGCCTCTGTTTGAACTTGTAATTCCCCGTGGCTTGCCACGGGGATAGGCGCAGGGCGCGCGGAGTAGATTTATTAAAGAAGAACTCGATCACCACAACATAAAACCGTGTCTTTTTTAATTATCATATTACCCTCGGCGTCATGTTCTGTCCTAGTAGTCCAAACGCAACAACGTTTTTTGTCATTTGATTGAGTTGGATCATATGAAATGTAATACCACGTTCCTTCATGGTTAATAAATGTATTTGCAGCAACAAATCTATGAAGATGGTGCGTTAGCACCTTACTGGAATTTAAAATCTCGAGATGTACACAGCAATTAACCGGATTTACCGATGCATCATATGTAGTATAAACATTAGTAGGCATTTTAATTTCCTCATTTTATTAAATGATTTCTTGCAATATAAAATTAATTGATTCCCTTATCAGTAGTGATTCATAGCAATCTCCTTTCAATAATTAAATGTTAGTTTCATAAAAAACATACGCTCAGGTATAAAGGTACCAATCCTAGGTTCAGAGCTATAAAAATTTGTATTTTTATAAAAGAAATGGTCATTCAGAAGGTTTTTCCCTTCTAGGCTTAACAGGCCTCTTCTTTTAGCAAATCGGTAACCCAATGCTAAATCAACCAGGAAGAATGAATCAATCCCGGAATGGGTAATTTCTGGATCTCTCGCGCGTCTATCCGTCAAGTCAGAAAAAAGTCTGAGGTTTTGATGCACAAACGTGGTTGAAAATTTTGAAAATAAACCCTTCGGATGAAAATATTCGATGCTTACTGGCGCGCTTAATGTCTGAAGCTGCTGAGGATTTCCCGAAAACATATTTTTAGAAAACAATTCGTTATAATTTTCATACTGAAACTCTCCTCTAGCGACCCAGTGCAAGTGAGGAATCCAGTATAAATATGAGCGATATAGCTGTTCTTTACGTTCGGACAATTCCTCTGTTGTGGAACTTGGAGGAACGAAAGGTATTTTAAACTTGCGTTCGGAAGCCTCGACACCACCAAACACAACATCTGATAAACGATAATCAGCCCCAATACCCATCCTAAGCGAGCGAGCTCCATTAAAATCATCCAGAAATTGATTAAATCCTGAGATTTGGGTCGGCTCAAGTGATTGCTGTGCAATCAAATGCGCTTTGGTCGTCTCAAACCAAGCCGCTCGCAATCGAAGCTTATCGGTGATATCCCATTGCAAACCGAATTTGGGATTTACCTTCGTGTGATTGTGGCCGTCCACGCTCAGAAAGTCTTCATAACTCATCCCAGCAGATGCTGTTAAATTCCCTGGCAAGTGAGTGTTGGTATAAAAATAGTAATTATTGCGACTAACTCGCGGACCAAAATCATAACTCCCCCCTCCCATTACAGAATTGAAATGTTTCTGCCGAAATAAATGCTGGGTTTCAAACTGAAATCCAGATAAATCACTGGGTGGTACATCTGATAATTTAACATTTCGATCAATATACTTTCCTGAGAAAAGAAGATCTTGGTTAGAAGATAGTGAGTACCGGCCTCCAAATCTGGCAACGTTTTCATTAAGCTCTCTGTGATAGTTCTCTCGACCTTCGCGCCTAAAATCTAAAAATATATCGCCGTGCGAACTTTCGTGTGCACGGAGTTCTGCTTGAACATTTAACTTCGGAGTTACACTAAACTGCATGAATGCATTGTAAATGTTACTATTTTGTTGACTGTTCGGGCGGAATCCATTCGTTTCGTAATGAAATTGTCCCAGGCTGACCGATGCTTTGTTATATAGCATCGAAGCAACGATTTCGTTTCCAAATGTACTATTACTGCCAACATTTCCAGAAGCCACAAACTGAGGTTTATTGCGTTCCATGAGCGGAGCAAATTCATTAAAACCTATGGCCGAGGGCGCCGTTCCTGAAATGATATTAAGATCGGCCACCGCCAGATGCGGTTGCACGGGATTGACGTTGATCGGTTGCAACAGTTGTGCTTGCAGTAATTCGCTGACGCGTGCTGCTTCGTGGCGCGGAATGTTGGCATAGGTATCCGATAAAAAACGATGCGCCGAATGGCTGGATGGATCGAAGCTCAATGATTTTGACGTTTCCATGAGGGCGCGTTTTTCAAATCCGAGATTCTCAAAAATTCTTGCCAGGCTGGAGCCCCGGGCCGCTTCATCGCGATCGAGCAGGAGTTTGGATCGATACACCGCACGGTTATTGTTCAGTTCAATCGATTTCTGGATATCCCTGAGCGCTTCCACCGGGCGATTCTGGGTTTGTTTCTGGATACCGTCATAGAGCCACGGAGTTGGGTCTTTCGGGTCGCGTTCTTTGGCTAGATCAAATTGTGTGCTCGATAGTGGATAGCGCTTTTCCTCGAAATACGCTTTACCCAAATAACTGCGAATCAGCGAATTAGCCGGATCCAGACTGGCAGCGATTTCAAGCTCTATGCGTCCTGCTTCGAGATTGCCTTCGCGAATCAGTGCAAGTCCAAGCCCAAGCCTGGGCGTCGGATCGGCCTGATCGAGTTCAATCGCACGTTGAAAAATTGCTTTTGCAGCTTGTGTGTCAAGTTGTAATAACTGCGCAAAGCCTAATATCGTCTGTGTTTTGCTCAAGTCAGGATTTAATCTGACTGCTTGTTGCGCGGCTTGCTTTGCTTGTTCTAATTCGCCCAGCGACATTTGTAATTCAGCAATTCGCGCCCACGCCAGTGCATGCTGGGGATCCAGCAGCATGGCCTGTTGTACGCTTTTAAGCGCGGCTTCAATCTCAAAATGCGCTTGCTGGGCATAGGAAAGCGCCAGGTGTGCTACGGCTGATTCCGGATTGCTGGTAACCGCTGTGGTTGCCAGATCAAGTGCTTGATCTTTATCATTTTGCACGACAGCGATAACTGCCTGTAAGGCATAGGCATCGCTGTTGTCCGGCTCCAGCTGTAGCACGCGCTGAATGATTGCCTGGGCTTCTTCAGCTTGCCCGGCGCTGAGCAATTGACCTGCCTGATGTATGAGCGCATTGATATCTTGCACGCCACGATCCTGCCAGTAATCCAAGATGGTGGGATAGTACAACGCCCATTGCACTGCATCGATTGGAAATAGCGTGATTTCTTTTTGGGGTGCCCGGCCTCTGTGAATGGTGGCCGCTTCATGATCGTTGAGTGCCAGTTGACCCCAATCATTACTGACGGACACTTTGCCTTCGTAGACCACAACTTCTGCATCGTCGCCATGCACGCTGACCAGAAATTCGGTGCCGTCTACGCCGGCGTTAACAAAGGGAGTTCTGATTTTGAACGGTTTCGGTGTCCGTGTGATGATATGAATCGCACCCTCAATAAAATCTAATAGCGAGACGCTCTTATCTTCTTGCATTGCCGGAAAAATAATACTCGATTTCTGGTCAAGCCGTAGCATGCTATTGTTATTTAATCTTAATGCGGCACGGCTGTGTGATCTGGAACGGATCATGTCACCTCCACACAATAGTGTGTCCATACTGGCTGATTGCCAGGTTTTCTCCTGCATACGTTTGATCTCGATCACGCCCTGTGTGGATACGATCCGGGCACGAGCAGTTTCCGCTGTGCACGTTGCTGCGGCATGCAGTGAACCGATAGGGCTCAGAGAAAAAAGCATTGCGGTAAGAACAAACATCAAGCTTGATGCTTTTCCAAATCGCTGATATAGCAAGACTGGCAAACATATTTTCATCTTGATCTTTTTTATTGTTGCTCACCCAGAGATCGCCTCCGAAAACACTTTTTTCATCTTTCAGTAGAAATGATGCGTTGGGCGCCACGTTGTAACTTTAGAAGAACTGTGAAACCTATATTTGGATGTTAGCGTTTCTCCTTTCGATTATATGTGATATTTCCCACACTAGGGCATACTATTGTTTTTGGTAATATGATGAATCCAATGGGATTAATCATATCGCTAGGCAGCAACAGTGCGATGTGACAAGCTGAGAAAATTGTGGGATATACTTGTGAGAAATATCAACACAGTCTTTTAGCAGGGGTGAGTCTATTTCATTCGTTAAGAAGCGTTCCCGAAGCAGCTGATGCAAGACAGAAAACGGGCGGAAAAGCGTGGTTTATGCCTAATAAATGAGCATTTTGATCCTGCTTTTAACACCGAGGCGGCATACAGATAGTGTCTCAACGGTCTGCCAGAATCCTTTAGGTTCCTTGAAAGTCTTTGTGGGTCATAACGAACCACAAAGACCTCATATTACGATATTTTTGAATCTACGATGGTGGTAGGACTGATTCCGAGTTTAAGTGCAATCTCATTAGCAATTTTGGCACCCAGCCAAACACCGCCGGTTTTTCCTAGTTCACTGGGAGAACTGGGAATGCCAAACTCATCATCGGTGCCCGCAGCATTTCGCTTCGTAACGCCATCGAACTGCCAGTGAACACCTAAATACAGACGACTTACCGAGTTATCAATGATCGCCTGCCACAAACTATTATAGCCAAATGTTATATGTTCTCGCGGCTGCATCGTTATAGGATCCTTATTGCGACCATTAAATTCATCCGATACGAAATCAAAGCGTACGTTATCAACTCCATTTTCATCAAAGTTTGCAATATCCTTCTCAACCAGAAAGAGTCTTAACAGCTGAAATGCTGCTGCACCAAACGTTGCATGACCTGATGGATATGAGGGAAAATTGGGAGTCAGATTGCGCTTGGAGCCATTTGTATTTGGAAGACCAAGTGGTTGCCAACTTGGATCTGCCACACCGTTTCCGGTCTCAGCGTTGGGAATGCCGATAGCCGGACGCCACATCATGTGGGTTGGCGCATACTTGTAGTGCCATGCGTCTATTCCAGCATCTGCCATAACGATACCAACGCCTGCTAGAATCGCCAATTCTTCTTCCGGACTGAGGGAGCCGGGATTCTGTGCTTCAATCAAATCGAGTACTGTCAGTACAATTTGCAGATATTGTCGAGGTGGTGTTCCAATCTCCATTGATCCGTCATAGCCCCAACCTATACCGGTAATTTCTTCCGGTAAAGTGCGAGTACCCGGCATTCTGTTTGATTCACCTTTGTTGACGGTCTTTTCAAAATCATCTGCATAATGTGCTGTATGATCTACATGTGTTGCAGATGTACGTCCCGGTGGGAATGGGAAACCAGTAACTCTGGTAGCCAGTAATGGTGTCGACATACCCCAACGACCGCCTGCGTAGTGCTGCATAGGATCGCTCGGTGGCGCGATATGTTCGTATCGCGCTCCAGAAGGTGTGTACTGATCGATGGCGGCATTCACGGGATCATCCATGCCTTGCTGATGAACCAGTATGCCAAAAGCGCGCCCTGCCATTTCAGCCGGGCTGCCAGCTGCTCCCAATCCAAAATAGTCGAGCCAACGCAGCCATGCTGGTTCCAGAAGATGTGCCTGGTTTGGATATCGTAGTCTGAGAACTTCTGCGCAAGCAGCTGCACCTGCAACATTGGAATTTGCTGCGCCGATTGCTGTTAACTTTGCAGGGGCAGTAATATTCAGCAGCGCCGAACGACCCGAAGCATGCGCCTTGGCATCGTTAAGTGCCGCCAATGCCATGCCAACCGCGCGTGCACTTAAGAATGGACCTGCTTGATCTCCAGAGCTTAATATTTCTGTATGGTCTCGGCGGATACATTCCATAGAAGCGGCCTCGCAAATTCGGACAGTCCGATAAGTGGTAATCTTGCTCAAC